>NZ_JBSFHY010000023.1:0-58905 GCF_053597295.1 Streptomyces sp. NPDC001450 | reverse complement strand
GGGCATGGTGGCGGTGACGGCGGTGGTGGTGGCGGTGAGGGTGGTGGTGATCCGGAGAACACCGATCGTCCCAGTGGTGGCGGTGGGCATGGTGGCGGTGACGGCGGTGGTGGTGGCGGTGAGGGTGGTGGTGATCCGGAGAACACCGATCGTCCCAGTGGTGGCGGTGGGCATGGTGGTGGCGAGGGTGGTGGCGGCGGTGAGGGCGGTGGCGATCCGGAGAACGGCAACCGTCCGAGTGGTGGCGGTGGCCGCGAAGGCACTCTCGGCCGGGCCGGGACGACCGTGCGCGGCGGCATAGACCTGCCCGGCACCGGCGACATCGCCACCCACCTGTCGCCCTCCGCCCCCGACGCGGACGGCGGCTTCAACGGCGGCACGTTCCTCAGCGGTTCCGGCGGAGGCTGAGCCACCGCATGCTCTGCCATGTCTGCCGCGTCCACGTGCGACGCGACTTCCCGTACTGCCTGCACTGCGGCACCCCGCGCCGGGGTGCCGCGCCGACCTCGTACGCCGCGCCCCAGCTGCGCGGCCTCGACGACCCCACGCTGCTCGTCCCGCTGACCCGCCCGGTCACCACGCTCGGCCGGGGCGAGGACAACGACGTGGCCCTGTCCGACGGCAGCGTCTCGCGCCGCCACGCCCGTGTCGTCCGCACCGCCGAGGGCTTCCGGATCGAGGATCTGGACTCCTTCAACGGCACCGCGGTCGCCGGCGTCGACCTGCACGGCGGCGCGGCCCGGCTCGCCGACGGCACCGAGCTGTCCGTGGGCGACGTACGCCTGGTGTTCGAGCAGCCCCGCGACGCCCGGATCGGCTCCCGCACGATGGTCGTCGGCACCCAGCTGACCCAACTGCCCACCGCCGGACAGGAGGAGGCCCCGGAGGCGGGCGGCCCGCTCACCGCGCGCCCGCGCCGCCGCTCCGGCTGGGCCCTCAAGCAGATCCCCACCGAACGCGGCGCACCCCGCTGGGTGCTCAGCTCCACCCGCACCGGCCGCTATCTGGAACTGGACGAGCGCCAGGTCTTCCTGTGGCACGCCGTCGACGGCGAGAACACCGTACGGGACCTGCTGTTCGCCTACGCCGAGCGCTACGGCGAACTCGCCCTGCCCCGCATCGAGTCCGCGCTGGCCGCGTTCGCGGGCGCGGGCCTGCTGCGCGGTCTGCCCGGCCGGCCGGAGGAGGAGCGGCCGAAGGGCTGGCGCCGGGCGGCGGGCGCGGTCTACCGGGCGCTGCTCAAGCTGGAGGTGTCCGTTCCCGGCCTCGACGGGCTGGTGACCCGGCTCTACCAGGGCTTCGGCTGGCGGCTGTTCACCCGGACCGGGGTGCTGCTCGCCTGGCTGTCGGTGGCCGGCGGCCTGGTGGCGTTCTTCGCCGCCCAGGGTCGGCACCACCTGCTGGACTTCGCCGGGGCGGGCGTGTGGGGCCCGGTCCTGCTGGCCGCCGGGTACGTCACCGCGCTGCTGGTCCACGAGCTGACGCACGCGCTGGCCGTGAAGTCGTACGGCCGCAAGGTACGGCGTGGTGGATTCCTGCTGATGATGGGCATGCCGTTCGCGTTCGTGGACACCAGCGACATGTGGTTCGGCTCCCGCTGGTCCCGGGTCGTGGTGGCCCTGTCCGGGCCGCTGTCCACGGCGGCGCTGGCCGGCTGGTGCGCCACGGGCGCGGCCCTGCTGCCCGCCGGACCCGCCTCGGCGGTCCTCTACCACCTGGCCTTCGGCCTCTACCTGAATACCCTGTACAACTTCAACCCGCTGATGCCGCTGGACGGTTACCAGGCGCTGACCGACGCGCTGCGGGTGCCCCGGCTGCGTGAGGAGGCGAGCGCCTACTTCCGCACGGGCCTGTGGCGCGACCTGCGCGCGGGCAACCGGCCGGGGCCGCGCCAGGCGGGCATGGCCGCCTACGGCCTCGCGGTCGTCGTGGGCACCTACGGCTTCCTCGCCCTCGCCCTGCTGGCCTGGCGTTCCCGGATCGGCGACCTGCTGGAAGGCCGACTGGCCGAGCCGTGGACCACGGTGATCGAGGCGGCCGTGGTCGCCCTGGTCGCCTTCCCGGTCTGGGCCGCCCCCGTGCGCTGGGTGCTGCGCCGGGTACGGCGCCGGCGGGACGCGAAGGACGTACCGCAGGGCGCCGGGATCGCCACGCCCGTGGAGGGGACGGCATGACCGACGACGCCGCCTGGGCCGTACCCGGCTACGAGACCGTCCGCACGCTCGGCGAGGGAGCCGGCGGCCGGGTCGTCCTCGCCCGGCACACCGCGACCGGCGTGCCCGTCGCGGTCAAGTACCTGGGCGAACGCCTGCGCGTGGACCGCGAGTTCCTGGCCCGCTTCCGGTCCGAGGCCCGGCTGCTCGGCGAGCTGCGGCACCCGTGCGTGGTGCGGCTGTACGAGTACGTCGAGGCACGTGCCGGTGCCGCCATCGTGATGGAGGCGGTCGACGGAGTCAGCCTGCGCCACGTGCTGCGCCGGCACGGGGCGACCGGCCCCGAGGCCGCGCTCGTCCTGCTCAAGGGCTCCCTGCTCGGGCTGGGCGCGGCCCACACTGCCGGAGTGGTGCACCGCGACTACAAGCCGGAGAACGTCCTGGTCCGCGCCGACGGCACCAGCGCGCTGGCCGACTTCGGCATCGCCGTGCGCGGCGGCCGGGAGACCGAGGCCGCCGGCACGCCCGCCTACATGGCACCCGAACAGTGGGACGGCGAGCCGGCCGGCCCGGCCGCCGACGTCTACGCGGCCGCCGTGGTGTTCTTCGAGTGCCTGACCGGACGGCGGCCGTTCCCCGCCGACGACCTGACCGCACTGCGCCTGCAGCACCTGCGCGCACCGGCCCCGCTGGACGACGTACCCGCACCGGTACGGGGGCTGCTGCGCGCGGGCCTGGCGAAGGACCCGGCGGACCGGCCCGGCGTCGAGTCCTTCCTCGCCGACCTGGAACGGGCCGCCACCGAGGGGTACGGCGCCGACTGGGAGGAGCGCGGCCGCCGCCGGCTCGCCGAACTTGCCGCGCTGCTGGCCCTGTTGTTCCCGTTCATGACGACAGCGACGCTCGACGGCTCGGCCACCGCACTCACGCTGCTCGGCCGGCTGAAGCGCGGGGGATGGAAGGCGGCGACCGGCGGGGTGGCCGCGCTGGCGGTCGTCGCGGGCGGAGCGACCTATGCGACGGGCCACCCGCACGAGACGTCGACGACGGTCGCGAGTTCGACCCCGACCCCGGTCGACCCGCCTGCGGCACCAGGCACTTCCCCCTCCCCCTCCCCGTCCACTTCGCCGGGCAGCCTCCCGCCCACGGCCGACACCGCACCCTCGGCCGCCCCCTCGGGCAGCACGTCGTCCTCGCCCACTCCGTCCACGGAGCCGACCGCACCGGCCGGGCCCCCGGCCACGGCGGCCCCCAGCGCGGCCACGCCCGGCACCATCACCATCGCCATCGGCTCGTGGCAGCGCGGGCAGAGACCGGGCACGCTCGTCGCGGCGGTGACCGTCGAGACGACGGGCACCGGTCCACTGACCGTCACCGCGAACTACTACGTCGACACCCCCGCCGACCCGTACGGCTCCCAGTCCCAGCCCCTGTCCGGGAGCACCCGGTACGACCTGACCTTCGAGGCGGACTTCTCCAACCACCCCTGCCGGGGGAGCTGGGACGTCACGCTCAGCAGCGACCCGGCGGCCGCCGGCGGCCCCCAGACGGCCTCCCTGGACGCACCGCCGTGCTGAACACCGCCCGACGAGAAACGGAATGACATGACGACAGCCACCACAGTGGCCGGCCGGCCCCTGTCCGGCTGGTCACGGGACACGCGCTTCGGCACCTGGCACGCCCTGCGCCCGGACGGTTCCGGCGAGGCCGTGCTCGGGGCGCTGCGCATCGACCCGGCCCTGCTCGGGCCGCAGGGTACGCGCGAGCGCCTGGCGGCCGTGGTGCTCGCCACGGCGAAGCTCCGGCTGCCCGGACTGCTCGGCACGGTCGATCTCGTGGCCGAGGCCGGAGAGGTGTGGCTGCTCACGGCCCGGCCGCCGGCCCCCGCGCTCGCCGACGTCCTGTCCGCCGACGGCCCCCGCCCGGACGCGGGCAGCGTGGCGAGCATCCTCAACGAGACCGCACAGACCCTGCTGGCCCTGCACACGGCAGGCCTGGCGCACGGCTCGCTCCGCCCGGACACCGTGGTCCTCGCGCCCGACGGCGTGGCCCTGCTGGCCGAGGCGGGTCTGAGCACGGCGCTGGGCGACGCGCCGCACGCCGAGCCTCCGGCGGCGGAGACCGGCGGGGCGGTCGTACCGGTGCCGGGTGATCTTCCGCGCTCGGACCGCCGGGCAGCCGACACCGCGGCCTGGGCCGCCCTGGCCCGCACCCTCGGCGCCGCCTGGACCCAGACCGGAACCCCCGCGGCGGACTTGTTCGCCCACTGCGCCACCACCGCCGAGTCCGAGGGCCTCGCGGCGGCCCGCGCCGCGCTCGTGACCGGGCGCGCGGCACTCCCGGCGGACTTCCTGCGCCGTACGGCACTGCGCGCGGCGGCGGCAGCGGCGACTCCGCGGTACGCCCCACCGACCACACCACCCCCGCCCCCGACTCCAGCGGCCCCCGAGAGCCCGGCTCCGCCGGAGGACCGACACCCGACGCTCACACCGCCCCCCGTTTCACGTCCGGCCGCCGCCGAGCCCCCCGCCCCCGCCCCCACACCCGACACGACGACCCCGGACCATCGAGCCACCGCACCTCACCTCTCGGTAGCCGCCGGCCAGCTCACGGCTTCAGCAGCCGCAGCGGAGCTCACGGCCTCAGCAGCCGTCGACCAGCTCACCACCCCCGGCCGCGCCCACCGCTCCACCGCCCCGGACACCCAGGCCACCGTCCTCGGCAAGCGCCACCGCGTCACCTCGCACCCGGTACCCGTCGGGGAGGACTCCGGCGAGATCCTGCTCCGGTTCGGGCCCGGGGTGCCCGCCGACGAGCAGGACGTGCTGCGAGCCCGGTGGCGTGCCGAAGCCGCCGTACCCGCGCGGCAGCGGCCGCGCCGCAGACGCCGGGGCTGGGTCATCAGCACCGCAGCCGTGGCGATCGCCGCCGTCCTGCTCTGGCTCCTGTTGCGCCCGGCCCCCGCCCCCGAGGTCGTCGCCGTCCGGGTCCAGGCCCCCGCAGGGACGCTGCACTGCGGGCAGACGGCCGATCTGGCCGGTGTCGTCACCACCGACGGACACGGCGGACCCGTCACGTACCGGTGGCTGCGCGGGGACGGCCAGGACTCGGGCGAGCTGGTCCGCACCGCGCACCGCGGAGAGCGCCGGTTCCGGGTGCACCTGCGCTGGACGGTCCGCGGTCCCGGCCGCTTCCAGGGCACCGCCCGGCTGCGGATCGCGCACCGGCGGACCCCGATGGAGGCCAAGGCGAGCTTCACCTACGTCTGCCCCTGAAGCCCGGAACGCCACGCCTGCCGCGAGGGCCGGCCGCACGCCGCCGGATCCCTGGCCGGCCCCAGGTACGTGTCGGATTCTCGCCAGCGGACGCCCCCCGCGCTGGTCGATCCTGGACGCATGCAGACAGGGACGCACTTCGACCGGGAGCACTGCGTGCGCGCCGTGCAGTCCAAGGACGCGCGGTTCGACGGGTGGTTCTTCACGGCCGTCCTGACCACCCGCATCTACTGCCGGCCCAGCTGCCCGGTCGTCCCGCCCAAGGCGGAGAACATGACCTTCTATCCGAGCGCGGCCGCCTGCCAGCAGGCCGGGTTCCGGGCCTGCAAGCGCTGCCGCCCCGACACCAGCCCCGGCTCCCCGGAGTGGAACCGGCGTGCCGACCTGGTGGCCCGGGCGATGCGGCTGATCGCGGACGGGGTGGTGGACCGCGAGGGCGTGCCCGGGCTCGCCGCCCGGCTCGGCTACAGCGCCCGACAGGTGGAGCGGCAACTGCTCGCCGAGCTCGGCGCCGGCCCCCTCGCGCTGGCCCGTGCCCAGCGCGCCCAGACCGCCCGCCTCCTCGTCGAGACGACCCCGCTGCCCATGGCGGAGATCGCCTTCGCGGCCGGCTTCTCCTCCATCCGTACCTTCAACGACACCGTCCGCGAAGTCTTCGCCCTGTCCCCGAGCGAGCTGCGCGCCAGGGTGCCGAAGGACCGGACCAGTGCCCCGGCCACCCCCGGAACGCTCGTGCTGCGGCTGCCGTTCCGGGCCCCGCTCAATCCCGACAACCTCTTCGGACACCTGGCCGCCACGGCCGTACCGGGCGTGGAGGAGTGGCGGGACGGCGCCTACCGGCGCACGCTGCGGCTGCCGTACGGACACGGAATCGTCGCGCTCACCCCGAAACCCGACCACATCGCCTGCCGCCTCACCCTCAGCGACCTGCGTGACCTGACCGTGGCGAGCAGCCGCTGCCGGCGCATGCTCGACCTGGACGCCGATCCGGTGGCGGTCGACGACCACCTGCGCACGGACCCGTTCCTCGCGCCCCTGGTCGACAAGGCGCCGGGCCGCAGGGTGCCGCGCACGGTCGACGAGGCCGAGTTCGCCGTCCGGGCCGTGCTCGGGCAGCAGGTCTCCACGGCCGCGGCTCGCACCCACGCGGCCCGCCTGGTCACCGCCCACGGCAAGCCGCTGGACGACCCCGAGGGCGGACTCACCCACCTCTTCCCGTCCCCCGAGGCACTGGCCGCCGTGGACCCCGAGACCCTGGCCATGCCCCGCACCCGGCGCACCACCTTCACCACCCTCGTCCGTCAACTGGCCGACGGCACACTCCACCTGGGCGTCGAGTCCGACTGGGCGGCAGCCCGCGCACGCCTGCTCGACCTGCCCGGCTTCGGGCCGTGGACGGTCGACGTCATCGCCATGCGTGCCCTCGGCGACCCCGACGCCTTCCTCGCCACCGACCTCGGAATCCGGCGCGCCGCCGGGGAGTTGGGCCTGCCCGCCACCCCGGCCGCGCTCACCGCCCGGGCCGAGGCCTGGCGCCCCTGGCGGGCCTACGCGGTCCAGTACCTGTGGGCGACCGACAGCCACCCGATCAACTTCCTGCCCGTGTAAGGATCTCCGCGAGATGAGCGACATGAGTGACCTCAGCGAGACGCGACGGCACACCGTCGCCGACAGCCCCTACGGCCCCCTCACCCTCGTCGCCGACGACGGCGTCCTGTGCGGCCTCTACATGACCGACCAGCGCCACCGGCCGCCGGAGGAGACCTTCGGCAGCCTCGACGACACCCCCTTCGCCGCGGCCGAGGAGCAGCTGGCGGCCTACTTCGCGGGCGAGTTGACGGAGTTCACCCTCGAACTCCGCCTGAACGGCACCCCGTTCCAGCGCAGCGTCTGGGACCAGCTGACCCGCATCCCGTACGGCGAGACCCGCTCCTACGGCGAACTCGCCGAGGCCCTCGGCAACCCCGGGGCGTCCCGCGCGGTCGGCCTCGCCAACGGCAAGAACCCGATCGGCATCATCGTGCCCTGCCACCGCGTCATCGGAGCGGGCGGCGATCTCACCGGCTACGGCGGCGGCCTGGACCGCAAGCGCCGCCTGCTGGACTTCGAGCGGGGGACGGCCCTGTTCCAGCCGTCAACCGGTGCAGCCGGAGATGCCGCCCAGCGGGGTGCAGTTGTGCCAGGTTGTCCGTAAAGCCACGCCACCGGGGCGTTCAGTCGTTCTCGCAGCGCAGCCGGCGCAGAAGCTTCGGTAGGGCCGTGCCGATGGGTTCGTGGATCACCTCGTCGGCCCGGTCGTCGTACGGCGTGGGCTCGGCGTTGACGATGACGAGTCGTGCGCCGTTGTCGGCGGCGACGCCTGCGAGCCCGGCGGCGGGCTGTACCTGGAGGCTGG
Source organism: Streptomyces sp. NPDC001450 (assembly GCF_053597295.1). Taxonomy (NCBI): domain Bacteria; kingdom Bacillati; phylum Actinomycetota; class Actinomycetes; order Kitasatosporales; family Streptomycetaceae; genus Streptomyces; species Streptomyces sp. NPDC001450. The sequence continues at coordinate 51,082 of NZ_JBSFHY010000023.1, read as the reverse complement.
TGCCGACGGCGATGAAGATGGTGCAGGCCTTGGTGATGGCGAGTGCCTCGCCGAGGACGACGGGGTCGAGCCGCTGGCCGAACATGACGGTCGCGGACTTGAGGATGCCGCCGCATCCCAGACAGAGCGGGTCCTCCTCGCCGGCCTCGACGCGGGCGAGGGCGTCCTCCATGGGTCCCCGTGCGTGACACTTCGTGCACACCACGCTGCGTGCGGTGCCGTGCAGCTCGAGCACCTTGCGGGCGGGCATGCCGGCGAGCTGGTGCAGCCCGTCCACGTTCTGCGTGATCACCCGGACCGGGATCCCGGACTTCTCGAGCTCGGCGACGGCGAGGTGCGCGGCGTTGGGCTCGGCCTTCAGGGTGCGGTTCTTTCGCCGCATCTGCCAGGAGCGTCGGCGGATCTCGGGGTCGCCCATGTAGTGCTCGTACGTCACGAGCTTCTCGGCCTCGGGGTCACGCCGCCACAGTCCGTTCGGACCACGATAATCAGGGATCCCGGAATCGGTGGAGATGCCTGCTCCACTGAGGATGGCGACGAGTGGCCTGTTCATGGGCCGAGCGTAGGACGGCTACTCGCTCGGGGCGAACGGATATCCGTCGGCCGGTTCGCCGCGGCCGCACAGGGGAGGAGGACACCGGCCGTGTCGCGGGACCGCGGCGCACTTGGGCGATGGCCGAGGGTCCTACGGAATGAACAAGTCCGCCAGATAGGTCGGCTTGGCTTCTATCTCCGCATAGCGCCCGGTCTCCTTCGACCAGGCGACGTTCCCGGAAGTGAGCGCGTTGAAGTCCCTGACACAGCGCAGCGCGTCGTCGACGACGTCGTCGGCGAGGCCGGAACGCGTCAGCCGCCCGGGCAGGACCTGTTCGAGATCAAGGATGCGCTGGACGTATCCGGCCTGCATCGCGGCCACTCGCTCCGCCGCTTCCTGGAGGCTGCACCGGTGATGATGGCAGATCACCGTGACGGCGTTGAACGCATAGTCATGGGCGAGCTCTTTGGGCAGCGAGTAGAGATCGTTGATGCAGGCATTCGCATAGATCACTGCCTCTCGCATGTCAGCGAAGGCCGGGTTGGCATGCAGTTGGTCAGGCAGGTCCACACCGGTGCCGATCTCCATCAGGTCGAGGACGGCGTCGAATGCGAACGAGGCGCGGCGGTGCGCGAGGTATTGCTGCAGGCCGGGTACCCGCCCTTGCTCCCGATGGATCATATCCGCCCGGTAGCTGTCGAAATACCACAAAAGGTGCGGTACGAATCGGCGCTGCCATACGGAAGAACGAACATCCGTCGTGCGGCGCCACAGATCGGCCAAGGAGCGCGCCAGCCGCCCAGCCGTGACATCTCCGTCGAACACGGCGAACAACGGCCCGAACGCCTCCCGCCACTGCTCGGGCCGGTAACCCCGCACCGGGTCGTCGTCGAACTGGTCGTCCAACTGGAAGAGCCACGCGTTCCACTGGGTGATAAGCGTCAGCGCCTCCTGTGAAGCGTTCGGGCACAGCCACGCGGTGAGCCGGTCGACACGAGTGCGCTGCACATGCCGACGCGCCTCCTCGGTGGGCACCAGGCCGAACTCGTCCAGCCACGCCTCAGTCGCCGCAGCAGCCTCCTGGAGTTCCGGATTCAGCGCTGCCGGTACGGGTATGCAGAGGTCCGGAATCCGGAAATTGTCCATACGTCAGCTCGCTTCTCCGTAATCCGCTGCCCTTCGCGACATCCAGCGACATTGCCGATGCGGCATGCCAAAGCCCGCATGGAGCACGACCAGGCAGTCCCAGCCACCGACGTAAATTACCCTGCCTGTCGACGGCGTTCGACCAAGGTCTCGTTTCTTCGGCCTCATTGCCCCGCCCGGGGAGCGTCGCTTGTCGCAGACCGGGCAGATTCGGTTGGCCGCCAATACAAGTACCCGACGATCCACGCCTGTTGAGAACAGGCCCGCTGAGGGCCGGGTCAGCTGTGGCGGCCGGGCCTGTTCAGACGAGCCAGGAGCAGAGCGACGTCGTCGCCCAAGCCGTGAGTCTTCTGCGTACCGGCAAGGAGGTCGTCGACAACCGTCTCCAGGTCCGCCGTGGGAGCCCCTCGCAGACCCCGGAGAAACCTCTCGATGCCCTGGTCGATGTCCTTGTTCACTGCCTCGAGCAGGCCGTCGGTGGTCAGTGCGAGCACGCTGCCCGGAGCGATACGCAGGCGGGTGGTCGGGTACCGCTGCTCCCGGTCGATCCCCAGAGGCAGACCGCCGGGGACCTCCAGGAGGCGCGGCGGTTTGCGGGGCGTGATCAGCGCTGGGGCCGGATGGCCCGCCCGGCACACTCGGAGCGTTCCGTCGGAGGGGTTGAGTGCGATGTAGCAGCATGTGGCGAACAGGGCCCTGTCCGGGTCGTTGTTCAGTTCGGCCAGCAGGCGGTTGGTGCGTTCCAGGACGGCCGAGGGCGTGTGTCCTTCGTTCGCGTAGGCGTGTACGGCGGTACGCAGCCGCCCCATGAGAGACGCGGCGTGAACGCTGTGTCCCTGCACATCTCCTATGACCAGAGCCACGCCGCCGTCGGGCAGGCTGATGGCGTCGTACCAGTCGCCACCGATCCACATGCCGGAGGTGGCGGCTTGGTAGCGGGCGGCGATGGTCACACCCGGCACCGTGAGCGGCCCACGCGGCAGCATGCCGCGCTGGAGCTCGGTGGCGAGTGCGTGTTCCGCCTCATACATGCCGGCTCGCTCCAGTGACTGGGCGAGCAGTCCCGTGGCGGCGACCAGGAGGGCCCGTTCCTCGGGCAGGAATTCTTGCGGCTCGGGGAAACCGACAAGGCAGGAACTGACGCGGCCGCGCGAGTCCGTGAGCGGCAGTACCGCCCACGCCTGTGGGGCCGACTGTGCGTGCGGTGCCAGGTGCGGATAACCGGTGATCAGCGCGTCCGCGGAGCCGATGAGAACGGGCGCCCCACGGTCGAGCGACTCCTCCACGAGTGTGCGGGCCGTGGGGTCGAGGACTCGCAGGGAGTCCTCGCCCTGCTCGTCGTCGGCGCACGAGGCGACGACGGTCAAGCGGTTTCCCTCCGGGGCGATCACCGCCAGCGTGTCCGCTCCGAAGGTACGCAGTCCTGCCTGTGCGGCGGCCATGATGTCCTTGACCGTCACCGCGGCGGCCAGGGCCGCGGTCAGCTCCCGCATCCAGCGGTCACGGGTGGCGCGCTCGTACAACCGCCGCCTTTCCGCCTCGTGGCGTTCATGGACGGCCGTGGTGTCCATGACCACTCCGACCATGCGGGCCGGCAGCCCGTCGGGGCCGGGCAGGACGCGGCCCCGGGCTTCCAGGGACCGGTTCCGGTCGTCGTCGGAAGTGACCCGGTACTCGATCTGGTAGTTGCCGCAGGATTCCGCTATCAGGCCCAAGGCATTGCGCACATCGGCCAGATCGGACTCGTGAACCGCGGCCAGGAAGCTCGAGATGTCCGACGGGCCGTTCTCGGGCATGCCGTGCAGCGCGAGGGTGAGCGGATCGCAGCTCACCTCGCCCGTGGCGATCTCCCAGCAGAAGAAGCCCGCCTGCACGATGCTCGCGCTGGCCTGGAAGGCGCCGGGATCGGACTCATCCTCTCGTACGGCGGTACGCACCGGCCCGACGTCTTTCACCAGATCTCCCTGCCGTGGCGTGAACTGCTTCCCTCCGGGGGATCAACGGCGCTCAACCGGATGGGCCACGCACTGTGCTGGGTGGCCGATGGAAACCGGTCAGTGGGGCGACTCGAGAGCCTACGGGACTGCGACACCATTCCCTCCTAGAGACGAACGGGGCTCTTGCACCGGGGTGTGCTCCCGCTCTTCCGGGGAAGATCGCCTGACCGACCCGACTGTGGCCGGATCGTGCGCATGCTAGTGACTTTCCGGATCTTGCGCTAGACACCCACCCGGCAGACTCGGGGCCGCCAGGACGAGCCGAAGGGCTTCGGGTGGCGGGACTCCCGCGATCTGATCGTCCGGGCCCGCTTCCAGCTCGGCGGCACGGCCTGAATACGAGCCCGGGGTGACGAGCGGGACACGCCGACGGGCCTGCAACCCTGCGGCGAGCGATCGCCAGGCTGAGGAACGCCGGCTGAACCAGCGGCCGGGATGCACTTCCTCTCGGGGTGCGTCGTGCCCGACGGTCGGTGAGCTACTTCCCCGGCTGGGTGAACGTGAGGATTCTCGGTGTCAGCAGCTTGGAGGAATCCGGCCCGCGTGCGGTTCCCGGCTTGATGTAGTCACGCAACGAGGCCATGAACATGCCGTGCAGAGCGGGGTCACCTTCCGCGGTGGTGTTCACGTGTGACGGCAGCATCCGAGTGGTGATCTCGGTGCAGTTCTTCGGCCAGCCGGGCAGGCCCCGGAGCACCGCGCAGTCCCGGGCGAAGTAGTGCACGAAGAATTTGCCGCTGTTCTTGACCGTGTTCGCATAGCCGTCCGCGGACCCTTTCAGGGTGGTGTCCAGAACGTTCGTCACGCCCGCCAGCAACGAAGCGTCGTTCACGGACAGAGCGGTGTACGTCGCGTTGCCGGTTTCGGTGGCGAGGGTGTCGACCACCGCGTAGACCTGTCCGGAATCGAGCGGGAGCGGCCGTTCGAAGAAGTAGGCCGCGTCCTGCTGGTCGCCCAGGCAGTTCATGTTGATCTCGCGGCAGTACGGCCCGGTCCACCCGTAGTCCCGCACCAGGTCGGGGATCAGGAGGGATGCCGGCTGCTGCTGCGTGCAGTCGCTGGTCTGAAGATGCGCCGTACCGCCGACACGGTCGCACACCGCTCTGACCAGGTTTCGCAGGTCACCTGCCAGGTGAGCCTCGCTGTTCGCCGTTCGCTTCGCGAAGGTCAGCGATCCGTAGCGCTGTACCGGCCCCAGGGAGGCAGGGGCGCGTACGCGCATCACCGTCAGCGGAGGATTCTTGCGCCACTTGTCCGCAGCCTGCTCCTGGCCCGGGGCGGGAACGGCGTACCGGAACGCGGTGAAGAAGTCGATGGCGTTCTTGCCCATGCCCAGCGGCCCGAGCGAGCCGTGGTTGTCGCGGGCGGGAATCTGCTCGGTGAAGATGTCCTCGCCGGGAACGCCCTGGGCCCGCAGGGCCTGGCGTACGGCGCGGTCGGTGGTGGCGCTGGGGGTGATGACGAAGTACCGGTTCTTCTCGAAGGAGTAACCGGATTGCCGTTCCATGACGACGTTGTTGACGGTGTCCCCGAGTGCGGACGCGCTCTGGACCCGCCCCGACCGCCGGCCGTCGGCTGGGATCGTGTCGAACAGGTACTGCATGGGGACAGGCCGGTCGGCCGTGCGCTCCCACTTGAGGTAGTCACTGGCCTTCCACTGCCCCCACTGGCTGAATTCCCATGTCTGCAGCCCCATGTAACGGCCCGGGGGAGGCATCTTCCCGTAGATCACGACCGCGTCCCGCGGATCGAGCCGGTAGGTCGTGGTGTAGCCGGGCCGCGTCCGGCCAAGAGCGTTCACCGTTGCCGGGTCTACGTACTCGTTCGGCCAGGTCTTCACGACGGGCGTCACGTACGGGGCCGCGGGGTTGTTCGCGAGGCAGTTCTTCAGCAGTGGATAGGTGTAGTCCTTGCAGTCCTGCTGGGTGTACAGCCACGGGTACCCCGAATTGACCTGAAATCCGCTCTTTTGCAGGTCGGCGACCAGTCCCGCGGTGATCGCATCACCGGCTGCACCCGATTTGGCGCCGGTCTGGGGCCGGCCACACCCGGATGCGGCGATGAGCATCACGCACGTCAACGAATACCAGACCCTCGGCGCGACGTGGCCCACAGTCGTCCCTCCATGTTGCGCAGCCAGGTCGTGCCGTGGCTCCGCGCACTCCGGCCCGACACCGAAGCACCCGGCAGCATGACTCTCAGTAGTCGAAGTGTCACCTTTCGTGCGCGATCTTGGCAAACGTAATGGGGCAGCCGGGCGAGGTGCGGCCAGTGCCGGCCCCGGACTCGGGCTGACCCGAACGTTGGGCTTCTGTGCGCGTCGGCCCGGCGAAGCCCGACGGCACGCGGTGGCCTGGTCTAGCGTCGACCTGCGCACGACGTGGGAGCAGGGGAGGTGTCGCGGTGTCGGCAGTTGGGTCACGCACCGACGCGACACCCCTGCCGATCATCCTCGGACTCGCCCTCGCTTTCACGGTCACGGTCGTCGACCCGCTGGTGTTCAGCCTGAATCTGCCGCAGGTGAGCCGGGCCCTGCGCGTGCCGCCGCAGCTCGTCGGGCTGCTGGGCGGAGCGGCGACGCTGGTGATGGCCGCCTCCGTCCTCGCCGCGGGCAGGCTCGGGGACTCCGTGGGGCTCAAGCGGCTGCTGATGCTGGGACTGATGGTGGTCACGGTCGTCGACCTCCTCTCCACGCTCTCGCCCGGTTACGGCTACCTGCTGGCGATGCGCTTCCTGGCCGGACTGGGGATGACCGCCCTGCTGGGAGTGCCGCTGGCCCTGCTGAAAGTGTCCGTGGCGCCGGAGAAGCGGCCGGTGGCCATCGGTGTCCTGATGGCCATCGACGTGCTCCTTTGCGGGGTGATCCCCGCATTCACCGGTTGGGTGGTGGCGGCCGTCGGCTGGCGATTCCTGTTTCTGATCGCCCCACTGCTGTGCCTGGCCTCGCTCGGGTTGACCGCCCGGTACGTCCCGGAGTCGCCCGTCCAGCAGCACCGTCGTCTCGACGTGGTCGGTGTCACCCTGATCGGGGTGGCCCTGCTGGCCCTCGTCGTCGGGCTCGCCGCGGCGCAGAACGGCGTCTCCCGGTACCAGACGTGGGGACCGCTGGTGATCAGCACGGTCGTCGCCGTGCTTTTCGTGCTCCATGCCCGCCGCGCTCCCGACCCCGCCCTGGATCTGGCGCTGTTTAGCAGCGCACCGTTCAGCGTGGCTCTGGCGGCGACCCTCACGCTGAACTTCCTGATCGCCGGGCTCGGCATCGTCCTCGGGCAGTTCGGCAGCGCGGTGCTGGCGCTGTCCCCCGAGACCATCGGCTTGCTGTACCTGCCGGGAACGCTGCTGATCGCCGGTGCCGTGATCCTGGCCGGGCGCCTGGTCGGGAAGTACAGCCCGCGGCCGGTGATGGTCACCGGACTGCTGGTGATGGCGGCAAGCGGGCTGCTGTTGGCGGGCACCGCCGGCCCCGGGATGGCGGTGTGGCTGCTCGTGCTGGCCACTTGGCTGTGCAACCTCGGGTCGGTGGTCACTTCCACATCGGTGTCCGAGACGGTCCTCTCCCAAGCGCCGCCCGGGCGTTCGGGCACGGTCGCCTCCGTTCAGATGGCCTTCGCGGTGACCGGCGCCGCGTTCGGGCCCACCGTCTACCTTCTGCTTCTCAACTTCTTCTTCCAGCGGCGATGGCTGGCGGACGCGAAGTCACGCGGGCTGTCGGTGGCCGGGGCCGAGAGTGCCGTGAATGCCGTGCGCAGCGGGATGGCGCAGAGCCCGGGGAGCACCGTGTACGACCCGAACCTGCTCCGTCAGGCTTCGGGACTGGACCTCGGGCTGGACTTCGCCACCGGACTGCGGCTCACCATGCTGATCGTCAGCCTCCTGCCGCTCGTTGTGGCGCTGGTGGCCTTCCTGCTGATGCCCCGCCGCAAGGAGCCCCGCGCATAGGGCTCGGCTCAGGCTGTGCCGGGATGACGTCCCCGGACTGGATCACGGCTCGGCGCGGAATTCCTTTTCGATACCAGTGCGACTCTCGTCGAGCCTGCACCTCAGGATCTTTTCCTTCGTCGAAGACTCGAGTGGTGAATCGATTGTGGTGCCTTTACAGTGAGAATGGAGCCTTGAGGAGCATATTCATGGTCGCGAAACCGAATCCACCGCTTTCCGCTCCGAGTCGCACTCTCACCGCTCGGCCGGAATACGATGCAGTGGTGCGTGAATTCGCGCTCGATGACACGCCCGCCAGCTTGCGGTACAGCTTGAATGTGGGTGATCTGTCCTTTTCGTCCGTCATCTCTTACGACTCGATTCCGGCGTGGTCCGACGTATTTGCTGTCATGCCCGTAGAGGAGAACGCTCTACGGCTCGTCAGCGCGTTGATCGCCTGGGACGCCATGCGGTTTCTTGCACTGGGCGGTGAGCGGCTTGTGCTGCCCCCTGGGCTGCCCTGTGATGCCGTGATCAGCTCAATCTGGCGCAGGTGTTTCCTGAGCCAGTTCGGTGAGTGGCGTTACCGCAACGGCATCCGCTACCGCGGTGGAGCGCCGGAGTTGATCCCGTCCACGCGTTCGTCCTCGGTGGAGGTACGTGGGGGAGGCGGCACGTCGCGCACCGGGGGCCGCGCCCTGTTGACCAACGGCGGCGGCAAGGACACCTTGGCCGGAATGATGATCCTCGACAGGAGCGGGATCGATCACGATGTATATGAGGCTTGTTTGCCGGTCGGCGGTGACCATGAACTCCAGCGTCGTCTGCTGGACAACCTGAGGACCAGTGCGTCGGCGCAGCACACCAAGGTGGTCCGCGTGTACGTCCGTGACGACTTCTACGGCAGACCGGCCATCGAGTTCACTGACGCCGGCGTGACAGCTGATCATTATCAGACCGACTTCGCCGTCGGACACACTGCCGGCTACATCGGTTACATACCGGTCATCCTCCATGGTGGCTATGATCGCGTCTGGTTCAACATCGAGCGATCCGCAGACGACCCTCATGTGGTGTGGGAGGGCGAGGAAATCAGCCACCAGTGGTGCAAGAGCAGAGAATACATGTCGATATCATCGAGACTGTTCTCGGAACTTACCGGCTGCGACTGGTTCATGGGGTTCGATTCCACGCTGCGCGGTCTTTACGACCATGCAATCTACGGTATAGTCGCCACCCGGCCGGACCTTCTTCTCCGAACACACTCGTGCAACTATGGAAAACCTTGGTGCGGCAGGTGTCCAAAATGCTGCTTCTGCTACCTCATGACGACCGCGTTTCTGGGCGAGGATTATGCTCGCCGATTGCTTGGTGTGAGAGACAGTCTGCTGGCGGATCCGCGGAATCTTCCGGTATGGGAGTCCCTCATGGATTCATCCCAGGTGGCATGGGAATGTGTACCGTCTCATCAAGAAATTGTAACCGGGGTGGACCAATGCCTTGCGCGAGGCGTTGATTACCCGGTACTGCGCCAGTACGCGCCTGGGCGGGCGGCGGCGGCCCGGCTCCGCAGACACTTTGTCGACATCGACTGGTCGAACGTCCCCGCTCCGATAGCGGCAGCCGTGCGTGAGCTGGCGAGAAGTCCGGCCCTCTCGTCGCAGGTGCGGTACCCAGGTTGAACTGGGCCGTCCGGTCGTGTCGCCGCAGCAGCTGAACCCGTCAGCCGAGCCAGGCCCCCACCGCATCCCCGCCACCACCCCCAGGGTCAGGGCCGGTGTCACCCAGCCCCGCCCCGCCAACCGCCGTACCGACGGCAGCAGCCGCAGGATCAGCACGGCGGCCGCGGCCAGGAGGCTCAGGGCGCAGGACAGGACGATTGCGGCGTACGCCTCGTCGTCCCAGGGGTCCGACGGGCGGATGGTCGGCGCGGTCCGGCAGAAGAGCGCGGTGGTGAGGGCCGGCAGGGTCAGAGGGACGGCGAGGACCAGGCGGACGCAGCCGCGGTCGTCGTCCGGGCCGGCGGGGTGGGGCATCGGTGTGGCGCGTTCCTTGCGGGTGGTGGAGTGGACCATTTCGGTGCGGGGCTTCGGATGCCGGCGTCCGCATGGCCCAGGCGGCCGTCGTACAAGTGCCGCCGGAATGGGAACCGGCCGACGCGCGCTTCGTCCTACGGCCGTGCCCGCATGCCGAGTTGGGCCAGGTGGGCGAAGACGGGCAGGGCCGCGGCGATGGTCCGCCGCTCCTCGGACGTCAACTCGTCGATCAGGGGCCGCAGATGACGGGCCCGGTCCGCGTGCCGGGCCTGACCGATCTTGCGGCCCTCCTCGGTGATGTGCACGAGGACGGCACGGCCGTCGGTCGGGTCGGGGCGGCGTTCCACGAGTCCGTCCCGTTCGAGCCGGGTCACCAGCTGGGTGACGCCCGGCTGGCTCAACTGCTCCGTTCTGACCAGGTCCGTCAGTCGTGTCGGACCCCTGAAGGCCAGCGTGTCCAGCACCGACAGCGTCGTGAACGACAGCTTCTGCACGGAGGCGAGCCGGATGTAGAAGCGGTTGAAGTTCTCGATCGCCCTGGTGAGGTCGTCGACGTCCAAGTCGGCTTCGTGGCTGGTGTTCTGATGAGAGGTCACCCTGGAAATGTATCGCATGCTTATATAAGGTCGTGATGCACCACGTCCCCGCCCCGCGGTGATGTGTGGTCCGGCATCGCACCTCGGCGCAACGGCGCGTCAACCACCCAGCAGCGCAAGGTGAGGGACACATCTATGACTGTGCGCATCGGCATCAACGGTTTTGGACGCATCGGCCGCAACGTCTTCCGCGCGATGGCCGCGCGGGGCCCGGAGTTGGAGATCGTCGCCGTCAACGATCTCGGTGACGTCGACACCATGGCCCATCTGCTCGCCTACGACTCGATCCTGGGCCGCTTCCCCGAGGAGATCGCCGCCGAGCCGGGCGCGATCCGCGTGGGCAGCCGGACGATCAAGGTGCTCGCCGAGCGCGACCCGGGCGCCCTGCCCTGGGGCGATCTCGGCGTGGACATCGTGATCGAGTCCACCGGCATCTTCACCGACGCCGCCCGGGCGCGCGCCCACGTCGACGGCGGTGCGAAGAAGGTCATCATCGCCGCCCCGGCCAGCGGTGAGGACATCACGGTCGTGCTCGGGGTCAACGAGGACGCCTACGACCCAGAGCGGCACACGATCATCTCCAACGCCTCCTGCACCACCAACTGCCTCGCCGTGCTGGCCAAGGTGCTGCACGAGAGCGTCGGGATCGAGGCGGGCATGATGACCACCGTCCACGCCTACACCCAGGACCAGAACCTCCAGGACGCCCCGCACAAGGACCTGCGCCGGGCGCGCGCCGCGGGCCTGAACATCGTGCCGACCTCCAGTGGCGCCGCCAAGGCCATCGGCCTGGTCCTGCCGGAACTGGCCGGCCGCCTCGACGCCTTCGCCCTGCGTGTGCCCGTGCCCACCGGCTCGGTCACCGACCTGACGGTGACCCCGAGCCGGCGCACCTCCGTCGCAGAGGTGAAGGAGGCGTACGCGGCGGCCGCGGCCGGCGCCTACAAGGGCCTGCTGTCGTACACCGAGGCGCCCCTCGTCAGCACCGACATCGTGGGCGACCCCGCCTCGTGCGTCTTCGACGCCGAACTGACCCGCGTGACCGACCAGCAGGTCAAGGTCGTCGGCTGGTACGACAACGAGTGGGGTTACTCGAACCGTCTCATCGACCTCGCCCTGCTGGTCGGCGCCACCCTCTGACGCACCGGCCGGCCACCGACGCCGGCGCGGCCGCCGGCCTTCCCGCGCGCCGGGCGGGACACGTCTCACGCCCCTTCGGACCATGCCACCAGGCCATGTCACAAGGACGGGAACCCATGACGTACATGACCGGGGAATACACGGACTGCGCGCCTCTGCTCGACGACCGCGAGGCGCTCGACGGCTTCTTCGAGGAGCACGGCTACCTGTATCTGCGCGGCGTCCTCGACCGTGACCTCGTCCGGACCGCCGCGGAGCAGATGCTGGAGGGCCTGATCGCGCTGGGTGCGGCGGACCCGGCGGCCACGCTGGACGACGTCGGCATCGACTCCTTCGAGGAGGTCGACGAGGTGGCGATGCACAAGTACGTGAAGTACGACGAGTTCTGGAACCACCCCTCGACCCTCAGGGTGTTCGAGCAGGTCTTCGGTGAGCCCGTCTTCGTCTTCCGCTCCACGACCATCCGCTACTACCCCTCGGCCGCGGCCGCGGAGAACCCGTCGTTCGCCCACCTGACGCCGTTCCACCAGGACGGCTTCTACATAGGTCCCAACAAGGACTTCCGGCCCACGTGGATACCGCTCATCGCGACCACCGAGGAGTCCGGCGGGGTCGCGCTCGCGGACGGCAGCCACCGGCGCGGTCCGCGCGAGCACGTCGTCCACGAGTCCTTCCGCAGGTTCGGCCACCCAGTGCGCGGCATACCCGCCGAACTCATGGGCGACGACGAGGTCTTGCTGCATTCCGCCATGGAGCCGGGCGACGTCCTGTTCCTGCACGCCTACACCTGCCACAGGTCGGTACCGAACCTGTCCTCCCCGCCCGTCATGCGGATGTCGATGGACACCCGGGTGCAGCCGGCCGCGTCGGAGCGCGGCTTCAACGCGCTGACGCCGTGGACGGAGTCGGCGAAGGACCCCGCCAAGGGAATCATGTCCAAGATCACCGGAACCCCCAGCTCGGTTGAATAGATGACTCATCGCGAAGCACCCCCCACCGGCGCTCCCGGAATCCAGGAGCAGCCACCCCCGCGGGAAGCCGACAGGCCCGCCGGCTTGTCCACGACCGGACTGGTCGTGGTGCTCACCGGGTTCGCCCTGTCCATCGTCGACTTCTTCATCGTCAACGTGGCGCTGACCACGATCGGCCACGACCTGAACGGCAGCGAGACCGCACTGGAGCTGGTGGTGTCCGGCTACGGCATCGCCTACGCGCTCGGGCTCGTGCTCGGCGGGCGCCTGGGCGACGCCTACGGCAGGCGCCGGCTCTTCGTGTGGGGCCTGATCGCCTTCACCCTCAGCTCCGCGCTGTGCGGTGTGGCCCCGACCGTCGGCTTCCTCATCGCCGCCCGGCTCCTGCAGGGCGGGGCCGCGGCCCTGCTCGTGCCGCAGGTCCTCGCGACCATCCAGGCGGCCACCGAGGGCCAGGCCCGCGCCCGCGCCATCAGCCTCTACGGCGCGACCGCCGGACTCGCGGCGGTGGCCGGGCAGATCCTCGGCGGACTGCTGGTCTCGCTGGACATCGCCGGGGTCGGCTGGCGGTCGGTCTTCCTGATCAACGTGCCCGTCGGGGTGGCCGCGCTGCTGGCCGTGCGGCACATGCCGGACACCAGGGCCGAGCGCAGGCCGGGCTTCGACCTGACCGGCACCCTGCTGTTCGGGGTGGCGCTGGTCTGTGTCCTGCTGGTGATCGTGGAGGGGCAGGCGCTGGGCTGGCCGCTGTGGCTGTGGGCGCTGCCCGTGGTCGCCGCCGCCGCGGTGGTGGCGCTGGTCCGGGTCGAGCGGCGGCTGGAGGCGGAAGGCGGTTCGCCGCTGCTGCCTCCGTCGGTCCTCTCGCAATCCGGGATGCGCCGGGGACTGCTCGCGATGGTTCCGTTCTCGATCGGCTTCGGCAGTTTCATGTTCGTCTACGCCCTGGTCGCCCAGGACGACTTCGGTCTGGGCGGGCTGGGCTCGGGAGCGGTGCTGTCGCCGTTCGCCTCCGCCTTCTTCGTGGTCGCGCTGTTCACCCCGAAGATCGCGGCGGCCCTCGGCCGGCGCATCGTCACCCTCGGGGCCACCGTCCAGGGAGCCGGACTGCTGCTGATGGCGCTGTTGGTCGGGGTCACCTGGCCGGACGTCCCGGTCGTCCTGGTGCTGGCCGTACTGGCCTTCACCGGCGTCGGGCAGGCCCTGATCGGGCCCACCCTGTTCCGGATGATCCTCGCCGACGTCCCGCCGGCCCAGGCCGGCATGGGCAGCGGTGTGCTGGTCACCAGCCAGCAGACGGCCACCGCCCTGGGCGCGACCGTGGGCGGCACCCTCTACCTCGCCCTCGGCGACTCGATGGGCCACTCCTCGGCAGCGGTGATCGTCCTCGCCCTGCTCTCCGTCTTCTCGCTGACCATCTTCGCCATCAGCCTCAGACTGCCCGACCCCGCCTGAACCACCGGTGGCCTCCGCCCGGCTCCCCACGGGGTGGAGGCCACCGGGTCCAGGGCGGACGCCCGCCCCGCACACCCCCTCCGGGTCGCAAGGACGCGGCCCGTGCCTTGCCCGCCCCAGGATGCGAGGAACGGACGGTCCCGTGCACCTACACCCCAGGACGGCCGTGGTCACCGGCGCGGCGAGCGGTATCGGCCTCGCCCTCACCGCCCGCCTCGCCCGGTCCGGAGTCGACGTGGTCATGGCGGACATCCAGGGCGACGCCCTGCACCGCCGGGCTGCCGAACTCACCGCGCGCGGCGCGCGGGTTCGCGCCGAGACAGTGGACCTCACCGACCCCGACGCGGTGACGGCCCTGGCCGACACGGCGTACGACACGCTCGGCGAGATCGACGTGGTCTGCAACAACGCCGGTGTCGTCGGCCCCGTCGGGATGCCGCTGTGGTCCGTGCCGCTGGACCGGATGCGCGAGGTGTTCGAGGTGAACCACTGGGCGCACGTCCATGTCGCCCGCGCCTTCGTGCCCCGGCTGCTGGCGAGCGGGCGGCCCGCGCACCTGGTGCACACCGCCTCCATGTCGGCGTTCGCCGTGGGCAGCGGCAGCGCGGCCTACGCCGCCTCCAAGCACGCCGACCTGGCCGTGGCCCGCAGCCTGCGGGCCGACCTCGCCGGAACTCCCGTGCGGGTCTCGGTGCTCTGCCCCGGCCGGGTCGACACCCCGATGGTCCGCGGGCTCGCCGCGCCACGGGACGCGACCGGCGACACCACGGTCTCCGCCGAGCGGGTGGCCGAGACCGTGTGGGACGCGCTGGGCTCCGACCGCTTCTACCTGTTCACGAACGCCGACGCGCCCACCCGGCTGCGCGACCAGTTCGACGACGTACGGCGCCACCTGACCTCACCTGTCCACCCCACGCAGGAGACGCTGTGGAACGCTCTGGAACAGAACCCTTAGCCGACGGCGCGTCAGGCCCCGCCGACACCGCCGACACCGCCGACACCGCCGACACCGCCGACACGGTCGACATCGAGACGGTGCGGGCGAAGTACCGCGAGGAGCGCGACAAGCGCCTGACCGCGGCCGGCGGCCGGACGTACCGCCCAGCGCGCGGGGAACTGTCCCGCTACGCCGCCGACCCCTACACCGAGCCGGTCGACCGAGACCCCGTCACCGACGAGGTCGACGTCGCCGTCGTCGGCGCCGGCATCGGCGGCCTGCTGGTGGGCGCACGGCTGCGCGAGACCTGCGGCTTCGAGCGGATCCGCCTGATCGACGCGGCCGGTGACGTGGGCGGGACCTGGTACTGGAACCGGTTCCCCGGGCTCCGGTGCGATGTCGAGAGCTACGTCTACATGCCGCTGCTCGAAGAGCTGGGCACCGTGCCGACCGAGAAGTACGTGACCGGGGCCGAGATCCTCGCGCACTGCCAGGCCGTCGCCCGGCGCTACGGCCTCTACCGGGACGCGCTGCTGCAGACCTCGGTCACCGAACTGCGCTGGGACGAGGACGCCGCGCACTGGCTGGTGCGCACGGACCGCGGCGACCGCTTCCGGGCCCGGTACGTGTGCATGGCGATCGGCTCGTTGCACCGGCCCAAACTCCCCTCCGTCGAGGGCATCGAGACCTTCCGCGGGCACTCCTTCCACGCCGCCCGCTGGGACTACGGCTACACCGGCGGCGGAGTGCCGGGCAGCCTGGCGGCGCTCCAGGACAAGCGGGTCGGGATCGTCGGGACGGGCGCGACGGCCGTCCAGGTGATCCCGCACCTGGCCGAGGCGGCCGCGCACACGTACGTCTTCCAGCGCACCCCGCCCGCGGTGGGCGTACGGGCCAACCGGCCGACCGACCCGGACTGGGCGAAGGGCCTCGAACCGGGCTGGCAGCAGCGGCGCATGGACAACTTCCACGCACTGACCTCGGGAGTCGCCGCCCAGGAGGATCTCGTCGCGGACGGCTGGACGGAGATCACCGCCAGGCTCGCGGCGATCCTCCCGAAGTCCGCCGGGACCAGCCCCGAGGAGGCGGCCGGCGCCGTCGAGCGCGCCGACTTCCGCAAGATGGAGGAGCTGCGGGCCCGCGTCGACGCCGTCGTCCACGACCCCGCCACCGCGGCCGCCCTGAAGCCGTACTACCGGCTGTTCTGCAAGCGGCCCTGTTTCCACGACGGTTACCTGGAGACCTTCAACCGGCCCGACGTCACCCTGGTGGACACCGAGGGCCGCGGAATCGAGCGGCTCACCGAGCACGCGGTGGTCGCGGCCGGCCGGGAGTACCCGGTGGACTGCCTGGTCTTCGCCTCGGGTTACGAGTCCGAGTACGCGGTGCCGTACACCAGCCGGGCCGGCTACGAGGTCGTGGGGCGGGACGGGCTGCGGCTGTCGGAGAAGTGGGCGGACGGGGCGCGAACGCTGCACGGACTGATGGTGAATCGTTTCCCCAACTGCTTCGTCCTCTCCAAGGTCCAGTCGGGCCTGCACGTCAACGTCCCGTACATGCTGGGCGAGCAGAGCAGGCACGTCGCCCACATCCTCAAGGCCGTACAGGACCAGGGCCGGCACGTCGTGGAGGCGTCCGCCACGGGCGAGAAGGAGTGGGTCGAGGAGATCCTCCGGCTCGCGGGCCGCAACCTCGACTACGCGGAGTCCTGCACCCCGGGCCTGTTCAACAACGAGGGCCGGCCGAGCGAGCTGCACGTCCTCAACGGCAGCTACGGCGGCGGCTCGGTGGAGTTCGTGAACGTCCTGCGCACCTGGCGCGAGGCCGGTGACCTCGCCCATCTCGAACTGAGCGACTGACCCACCCGTCCACGCAGCAACCACGCAGCATCCACGCAGCATCCACGAAGGGGGACGCAAGGCCATGGACGTCTCGCCGATACCAGGCTCCTCGGTCGGAGCCGTCGTGCACGGCGCCGCCATCACCCCGGACCTCGACGACACCACAGTCGAGCGGATCTGGGCCGCACTCGACCGGCACCTGGTGCTGGTCTTCCGCGGCCACCGGGACCCCTCGAACGACGAACTGCTCGGCTTCGGACGTCGCTTCGGGCACATCCCCAGGACCGGGCTCACCACCGGCGCCAGCCCCGACCACAACGAGATCCTGATCATCTCCAACATCGTGGAGAACGGACGGAAGATCGGCGTCGGCGACGCCGGCTGGATGGACTGGCACACCGACTACTCCTTCCGGCCCCGGGTGTCCCGGATCGGCTTCCTCGCGGCCGTGGAACTCCCCGTCTCCGGCGGCGGACAGACCCTGTTCACCGACATGTACGCCGTCTACGACGCCCTGCCCGCGCAGCTGCGCCGGCGGCTGCACACCTACCGGGCCCGGCACGCCCTGCGCTCCGGCTACGAGGAGACCATCGAGGAGAGCTACCAGGGCGAGGTGTCCCTCGCCGGCCCCGAGGGCGGCACCGGACCGGCCGACGCCGCGATCCTGCCCGAGGACGGCACCTCCACCGTCCACCCGATGATCGCCCGCAACCCCCGCACCGGCCGCCACGCCGTCTACGTCAACTCGCTCAACACCAAGCGCGTCCTCGAACTCGGCCCCACGGCCAGCAAGGAGCTGCTCCAGGAACTGTGCGGCTACGCCGGCGCCCCCGGGCTGACCTACGCCCACACCTGGCAGCCCGGCGACATCGTCATGTGGGACCAGCTCGGCACCATCCACGCGAAGACGCCCTTCGACCCGGCGGACCGGCGCATCCTGCGCAAGGTGGTGGCCATCTTCGACGACCCGGTGGAGCCCTGGCGAGCGGAGGCCGTGGCGTGAGAGTCACCCCCGCGAGCCTGCACCGCGGCCGGGACGTCACCACGCCCGGCCTGCGCACCGCCCTTGACCTGCTCGACCGCCGCACCCGCCACCAGGCCGCCTACCACCTCGGCTGGATCACCGCCGCCGGCGCGCCGACCGCGGCCGACGGCGGCAAGGCCGTACGCCCCGCCCTCGCCCTGCTGTCGGCCGAGGCGGTCGGCGCGCGACCCGAGACCGCGCTGCCCGGCGCGGTCGCCGTCGAGCTGGTGCACAACTTCTCCCTGCTGCACGACGACCTGATGGACGGTGACGAGGAGCGCCGCCACCGCCGTACCGTCTGGTCGCTGTGGGGCGCCTCCAGCGCGATCCTCACCGGCGACGCGCTGCTGGCCCTCGCCCAGGAGGTGCTGCTCGACTGCGGGCTGCCCACCGCGGCGCCCGCGGCCGGACTCCTCGCCCGCACCACCCGCCGGCTGATCCACGGTCAGGTCCAGGACATGGCCTTCGAGCAGCGCCAGCACGTGACCGTCGAGGAGTGCCTGGAGATGGCCGGCGGCAAGACCGGCGCGCTGCTGTCGGCGAGCGCCGCGATCGGCGCCCTGCTGGCCGGGGCACCGCAGCCCGCCGTGGACGCCCTCGCGCTCTACGGCGAACAGGTCGGCCTCGCCTTCCAGCTCACCGACGACGTCCTCGGCATCTGGGGCGATCCGGCCACCACCGGCAAGTCCGTCCACTCCGATCTGCGCGCCCGCAAGAAGTCCCTCCCGGTCGCCTACGCGCTCAACCAGGGCGGCACCCTCGGCGTCGAACTGGCCGCGTGGCTGGCCGCGCCCGGCGACCCCGACCCGGCGGAGCTGCGCCGGGCGGCCGACCTGATCGAGGCCGTCGGCGGCCGTGCCTGGGCCCAGGCCGAGGCGGCCCGCCGGATGGCGCTGGGCGAGGCGGCGCTGCGCGGCGCCGGACTGGACGCCGGTGCGTGTGAGGAGTTGCTCGCGGTCGGGCGGTTCATCGTGCGTCGCGAGGTGTGAGAAGTCCGGCCGGACCAGGAGCCGTAAGAGATCTGTCAGCACTGTCGAGGACCGTAGGGGACACGGGCCGTGGCCCCGCCGCCACCCCCGAGGGCGACGGCGCCACCGGCCAGGCCCCGGCTCCGCGGGCAGCGTCGCCCCGGAGCCTCCCTCGGGCCGCGGGCAGCGTGGCCCGCGGTCTCCCCCCACCCGTCCGCATCCCCCGTGGGGCAGCGCCGCCCGGTCGTCCTCCCGAGGGGACATGACCCGCCGCCCCACGCCACCGTCGTTTTCCCCAGCGCCCCACCACGGAGATCACCATGCCGCAGGACGTCGACTTCCGAATACCGCTGCCCGGCCGGCAGAGCCCCGACCACCGCCGCGCCGAGGCCCACCAGTTGGAGTGGCCGCGCTCCCTGGGCCTCATCACCACCGAGGCCGCCGCCGCACGCCATCTGCGCGGCGCCTACGCCGACCTGGCCTCGCGCTTCTACCCGCACACCACCGGCGCCGACCTCGACCTGGGCGTCGACCTGATGTCGTGGTTCTTCCTCTTCGACGACCTCTTCGACGGACCGCGCGGCGAGGACCCGGAGGAGACCCGCGGCCTCACCGACGCGGTGGCGGCCGCCCTCGACGGCCCGCTGCCCGACACCGCACCGCCCATCGCGCACGGCTTCGCCGACATCTGGCACCGCAGCTGCGCGGGCATGTCCCCCTCCTGGTGCGCACGCAGCGCACGGCACTGGCGCAACTACTTCACCGGATACGTCGACGAGGCCCTCAGCCGCTTCCACGACACCCCCTACGACTGCGCCGCCCAGTACCTGGCCGTGCGCCGGCAGACCATCGGCGTCCAGCCCACCGTGGACATGGCCGAGGCCGCCGGGCACTTCGAGGTGCCCCAGCGGGTCTTCGACAGCGCGGTGCTCTCCGCGATGCTGCAGATCGCCATCGACGTCAACCTGATGTTCAACGACATCGCGTCGCTGGAGAAGGAGGAGGCCCGGGGCGAGCGGAACAACCTGGTCTTCATCCTGCAGCGGGAACACGGCTGGCCGAAGAGCCGCAGCATCGCCCACCTCCAGGACGAGGTGCACGCCCGCCTCTCCCAGTACCTGCTGCTGGAGAGCTGCCTGTCCAAGGTGTGCGACATCTACGACCTCGACGCCGCCGAGCGCGAGGCCGTGGAGCGGTACCGCACCGACGCCGTGCGCACGGTGATCCGCGGCTCCTACGACTGGCACCGCTCCTCGGGGCGCTACGACGCCGAGTTCGCGGTGGCCGCCAGCGTCCAGGGCTACCTCGAAGAACTCGGCAGCAGCCGCTAGGGGGTGTCGTTCGGATCATCCCGGCGTCGCCCAGCCCGCACCGCTTGTCACAGCCGACCTGATCCAAACGACACCCCCTAGCCCCCCCAACCACCCACCCGATGTGAGGTTGCGATGCCCCAGCAGACCTACAGCGCCGGGACGGCCCCCGGGGCGGTCCCGGTCGTCGGCCACGCCCTGCAGATGATGCGCCAGCCCGTCCGCTTCATGTCGTCGCTGTCCGCCCACGGCGACCTGGTGAAGATCAAGATCGGTCCGACCTCCGCCTACGTGCCCTGCCACCCCGGACTGCTGCGCGACGTGCTGACCAACGACCGCACCTACGACAAGGGCGGCGTCTTCTACGACCGGGCCCGTGACATCGCCGGAAACGGCCTGGTCACCTGCCCGTTCAAGGACCACCGCCGGCAGCGGCGGCTGATGCAGTCGGCCTTCCAGCGCTCCCAGCTCAAACGCTACGCCACCGCCATGCACGCCGAGATCGAGGCCACCTCCGGCCGCTGGCACGACGGCATGGTCGTCGACGCCTTCCCGGAGCTGTACGGCATGGCCCTGCGCACGGTGGCCCGCACCCTGTACTCCACCCCCGTCAGCAAGGAACTCGCCGACGGCGTGGAGCGCGCCTTCGACACCGTGCTCAACGGGCTGTTCCGGCAGATGTTCCTGCCCCGCTTCCTGCGCCGCCTGCCCACCCCGGCCAACCGCCGCTACCGCCGCAGCCTGGACTACCTGCACGCGACCACCCAGCAGCTCATCGACGACTACCGCCGCGACGACGCCGAACACGACGACCTGCTCTCCGCCCTGCTCGCCTCGCGGGACGAGGACGGCGGCCGGCTGGACGACACCGAGATCCACGACCAGGTCATCACCGTCATGGCGGCCGGCACCGAGACCGTCGCCGGCACCCTCACCTGGATCTTCCACCTGCTCTCCCAGCACCCCGACATCGAGGCCGCGCTGTACGAGGAGATCGACACCGTCCTCGGCGGCCGGGCACCGCAGTGGGACGACCTGCCGAGCCTCTCACTGACCGACCGGATCATCAGCGAGACCCTCCGACTGCACCCGCCGGCCTGGCTGTTCACCCGGCTCACCGCCGCCGACACCGAACTGGCGGGCCGGCGCCTGCCGAAGGGGACCACCATCGTCTTCAGCCCCGCCGCGGTGGCGCTGAACGAGGAGGCCTACCCCGACGAGCACCGCTTCGACCCCGACCGCTGGCTGCCCGACCGGGTCAACCCGCTCGCCCGGCAGGCGTTCATGCCGTTCGGCACCGGCGCCCGCAAGTGCATCGGCGACCTGTACGCCCGCACCGAGGCCGCCCTCGGCCTCGCCACCGTCCTCGGCAAATGGCGGATCACCTGCGAGCCCGACGCCGACGTCCGGCCCGTCCCGCTGGCCACCGTCTACCACCCCCGTCGGCTGCGGCTGCGCATCAACGCCCGCACCGAGCGCCCCACGGCGGGAGCGGTCCCCTCGCCCCGCATCGGCGGGGGTGACGCCGCGTGAGCGGAGCCGGCAAGGTCGTCCTCGCCCAGCCGCGCGGCTTCTGCGCCGGAGTACGGCGGGCGATCGGCATCGTGGAGCGGGCCCTGGACCTGCACGGCGCACCGGTGTACGTGCGCAAGGAGATCGTGCACAACCACTACATCGTCTCCGAACTGGAGCAGCGCGGCGCGGTCTTCGTGGACAGCGAGGAGGACGTCCCGCACGGCGCCGTGTGCGTCTTCTCCGCGCACGGCGTATCCCCGGCGGTGCGGGCCGGCGCGGACCGGCGCCGGCTGGAGGTCATCGACGCCACCTGCCCGCTGGTGGCCAAGGTGCACCAGGAGGCCCTGCGCTTCGCCCGCGACGGCCGCACCATCCTGCTGGTCGGCCACGCCGGCCACGAGGAGGTCGACGGCGTCCTCGGCGAGGCGCCCGAACGCACCGTCGTGGTCGAGACCGTGGACGACGTGGCCCGGCTCGACCTGCCGGACGACACCCCGGTGGCCTTCCTCACCCAGACCACCCTGTCCTTCGACGAGACCGCCAAGGTGGTCGAGGCGCTCCGCGCGCGGTTCCGGGACATCGTCGCCCCCGGCGGTGACGACATCTGCTACGCGAGCCAGAACCGGCAGAACGCCGTCAAGGACCTGGCACGCCGTCACGACCTGGTCCTCGTCGTGGGATCCGGCAACTCCAGCAACTCGCTGCGCATGGTCGAGGTCGCGCGCGAGCACGGCTGCCGGGCCCACCTCGTCCCCGACCGGGACCACTTCGAGGAGGCCTGGCTGGACGGCGTGGCGAGCATCGGCGTCAGCGCCGGGGCCAGCGCACCCGAGGTCCTCGTCCGCGGGCTCCTCACCCTGCTGGCCGAACTCGGTTACCGCGAGGTGGAGTTGCAGCAGGCGATGCCCGAGGACGTGGTCTTCGCCATGCCGGCCCGGCTGGCCGATCCGGTCACCGGCCGGATCCCGCGCACCCCGCTCGCGGACGAGGCCCAGGTGCGATGAACGCGACAGAGGAGGTACGCGTGACGACGGAGACACGCGCGGCGGAGACCGGCACCGGCAAGAACATCGTCGAGGAGATACAGGGGCCCGAGGACGTGCGGGCCATGTCCACCCAGCAGGTCCACCGGCTCGTACCGGAGATCCGGCGGCTGCTGGTGGACACCATCACCCGCACCGGCGGACACCTCGGCCCCAACCTCGGGGTCGTCGAACTGTCCGTCGCCCTGCACCGCGTCTTCGAGTCCCCGCGCGACCGCATCCTGTGGGACACCGGCCACCAGTCCTACGTCCACAAGATCCTCACCGGCCGGGCCGGCGCCCTCGGCTCGCTCCGGCAGCGCGGCGGACTGTCCGGGTACCCGTGCAGGGCCGAGTCCGCGCACGACGTCATCGAGAACTCGCACGCCTCCACCGTGCTGTCCTGGGCGGCCGGCGCGGCCCGCGCGTCCGGGCTGCGCGGGGACACGGACCGTGCCGTGGTGGCGGTCCTCGGGGACGGTGCGCTCACCGGGGGCATGGCCTGGGAGGCGCTGAACAACATCGCGACCGCCCCGGGTCACCCGGTGATCGTGGTGCTCAACGACAACACCCGTTCCTACGGCCCCACCACCGGCGGCATCGCCGAGCACCTGGCCGCGCTGCGCACCAGGACCACCCCGGAGTGCCTGTTCGAGACCCTGGGCCTCACCTATCTGGGGCCCGTGGACGGGCACGACATCACGGCCGTGGAGGCGGCCCTGCGCCGGGCGCGGGACCTCGGCCGGTCCGTCGTCGTGCACTGCGTCACCGAGAAGGGCCGCGGCCACGCCCCGGCCGAACAGGACGAGGCGGACCGCCAGCACGCCGTCCGTCCGCTGCGCCCCGGCCGGCCGAGCGGTGACGGCTCGCCCTCCTGGACCGCCGTGTTCGGCCGGGAGCTGGCCGAACTCGGCACACAGCGACCGGATCTGGTGGCCGTCACCGCGGCCATGCTCCACCCGACCGGCCTGACCGAGTTCGCCGCCCGCCACCCGGAGCGCACCCTCGACGTGGGTATCGCCGAACAGCACGCGGTCACCGCCGCCGCGGGCCTGGCTCTGGGCGGGATGCACCCGGTGGTGGCGATCTACGCCACCTTCCTCAACCGCGCCTTCGACCAGCTGCTCATGGACGCGGCCCTGCACCGCGCCCCGGTCACCCTGGTGCTGGACCGGGCGGGCGTCACCGGCGACGACGGCCCCTCGCACAACGGCATGTGGGACCTGTCGCTGCTGAACCTCGTTCCCGGACTGCGGCTCGCGGTGCCCCGCGACGCCGCCACCCTGCGCCACGCCCTGCGCGAGGCCGTCGCCGTCCACGACGGCCCGACCGCCCTGCGCTTCCCCAAGGGCACGACGGGCGAGGACATTCCAGCCGTCCGCACCGTCGGCGGGGTCGACGTGCTCCGGCGGGGGGAGCACGCGGACCTGCTCCTCGTCTCCGTCGGGGCCATGGCCGGCACCTGCCTCGAGGTCGCCGCGCTGCTCGCCCTGGAGGGCGTCGGCGTCACCGTCGTCGACCCGCGCTGGATCAAGCCGGTGCCACCGGCCCTGGTGGAACTGAGCCTGGGACACCGGCTGGTCGCCACGGTCGAGGACAACGGCCGGGCCGGCGGAGCCGGGGCCGCGGTGGCCCAGGCGCTGAGCGACGCGGGCGCGCCCGCCCCGGTGCGCGTCTTCGGCCTGCCCCAGCGGTTCCTCGCCCACGGCTCCCGGTCCGAGATCCTCGAGTCCGCCGGACTCACCGCCTCCCGGATCGCCGACGACCTGGCGGCGGCACTGACGTACAGCTGTGCCGCCGTGCGCCGCGCCCACCGTGCCGTACCCCACCCAGCTGTACCCCCACACTGAGGAGAACCGTGCCATGTCCGTCTCGCTCGGGGTGCCGACCGTGCCGTTGCGCCTCGCCCCACGCCGCGTCAGCCGGCAGATCAGGGTCGGCTCCGTCGCCGTCGGCGGCGACGCGCCCGTCTCGGTCCAGTCCATGACCACGACCCCGACCGCCGACGTCGGGGCCACTCTCCAGCAGATCGCCGAACTGACCGCGGCCGGCTGCCAGATCGTCCGGGTGGCCTGCCCCTCGCAGGACGACGCGGACGCCCTGCCGGCCATCGCCCGCAAGTCCCCGATCCCCGTCGTCGCCGACATCCACTTCCAGCCCCGCTACGTCTTCGCCGCCATCGACGCCGGATGCGCGGGGGTCCGCGTCAACCCGGGCAACATCCGGCAGTTCGACGACAAGGTCAAGGAGATCGCCCGGGCAGCCGGGGACGCGGGGGTCCCGATCCGGATCGGGGTGAACGCGGGCTCCCTCGACCGGCGCCTGCTCGCCAAGTACGGCAAGGCCACCCCGCAGGCGCTGGTGGAGTCCGCGCTGTGGGAGTGCTCGCTGTTCGAGGAGCACGGCTTCCGGGACCTCAAGATCTCCGTCAAGCACAACGACCCGGTGGTCATGGTCAGCGCCTACCGGCTGCTCGCCGAGCAGTGCGACTACCCGCTTCACCTGGGCGTCACCGAGGCCGGCCCCGCCTTCCAGGGCACGATCAAGTCGGCGGTGGCCTTCGGCGCGCTGCTCAGCGAGGGCATCGGCGACACCATCCGTGTGTCGCTGTCGGCCCCGCCCGCCGAGGAGGCCAAGGTCGGCATCCAGATCCTGGAGTCGCTGAACCTGAGGCAGCGCCGGCTGGAGATCGTGTCGTGCCCGTCCTGTGGGCGGGCCCAGGTCGACGTCTACAAGCTCGCCGACGAGGTGACCGCCGGTCTGTCCGGCATGGAGGTCCCGCTGCGCGTCGCCGTCATGGGGTGTGTCGTGAACGGCCCCGGCGAGGCTCGCGAGGCCGACCTCGGCGTCGCCTCCGGCAACGGCAAGGGGCAGATCTTCGTCAAGGGAGAGGTTATCCGGACCGTACCCGAATCGAAGATCGTGGAGACCCTCATCGACGAGGCACTCAAGCTCGCCGAGCAGATGGAGAGGGAGAAGGAGCTTCCATGACCTACGTGGTCGCCCAGCCCTGCGTCGACGTCAAGGACAAGGCCTGCATCGAGGAGTGCCCCGTCGACTGCATCTACGAAGGGCAACGCGCCCTGTACATCCACCCCGACGAGTGCGTGGACTGCGGAGCCTGCGAGCCGGTCTGCCCGGTCGAGGCGATCTTCTACGAGGACGACACCCCCGCGGAGTGGGCGGAGTACAAGGCGGCGAACGCCGAGTTCTTCGACGACCTCGGCTCGCCCGGGGGTGCCGCGGCCCACGGGCTGATCGACCGCGACCACCCGGTCGTCGCCGGGCAGCCGGTCCGTACGGCCTGAGCGCACCCGCCGCCGGGGTCACACCGCATCCCGGCGGCATCAGGACCTGGGGGACAGGCCCCTGGGTGTATTGATCACGAGCGTTGTTGACACTGGCTGGGCTTGATCATGGCGAAGACCTCCGGTGTGGTGGAGCTGTCTAGGACTGCACCGCACGGAGGTCTTCGTGTCCCACCGTAATGCCCGCCTGACCGTCTTTGGCAGGCGGCTGCTTGTCGGGCGTGTCCACTCCGGCCGAGCCGTGGCACATGTCGCGGCAGAGATGAGCATCTCCCGCACGACGGCGCACAAGTGGGTGCGCCGGTGGAGGCAGGAGGGGGAAGCCGGACTGGCCGACCGTTCCAGCCGTCCCCGCAGGACACCGCACCGGACCCCGGCCGCCACCGAGGCGTGTGCGCAGGCTGCGGCAGGACCGCAGGCTGGGCCCGGCACGCATCGGCCCGATCCCGGGCCTGCATGGGCTTCGACTACATGCACTCCGCCGTCGACGACCACACCCGCCTGGCCTGCAGCGAGATCGACAGCGACCGAGAAGGCCGCCACCTGCGCCGCCTTCCTCCGCCGGGCCGCAGCGTGCTTCCATACGGCCGGCATCACCTGGATCGAACGGGTCCTGACCGACAACGCCTGGCCCTACCGCAAGAGCTTCGCCCGGCGCCAGGCACTGGCCGACCTCGGCGCGGCCGGCAAGCTCACCCGCGCCTGCCGGCCGCAGACCAACGGCAAGGCCGAACGCTTCAACCGCACCCTGCTCGACGAACGGGCCTATATCCGCCCCTACACCAGCAACACCGAACGGACCCAAGCCCTGGCAGACTTCCTGTACACCTATAACCACCACCGCTGCCGCACCGCGCTCGGCGGCCGGCCACCCATCAGCCGTGTGAACAGCGCTGCGGGTCAATACACCTGGGCCACCCGGTGGCCGTTCTCCAGCTCCGCCGTGCCCGTGCCCTGAGCCAGGACGTCCAGTGCGGCCAGGACGCGGCGGCCGAGGGCGCCGGGCAGGTACTCGGGGATCTCCTCGTGGGCCACCAGACGCCAGGACAGCAGCTCCTCCTCCTGCAGCCGGATCGCCTTGAAGTCGGTCTCGGGCAGCACACCCCCGTCGTACAGGTAGGCCACCAGCGACGGCCGGCCGGTGCCGTGCACCCAGTCGACCGCCAGCAGCCGGCCGAGTTCCCGGTCCAGGCCGACCTCCTCGAGGGTCTCGCGGCGCGCCCCCTGGCGGGGCGTCTCACCGTCGTCCGACTCGATCGTGCCGCCCGGAAGGGCCCAGCCCTCACGGTAGTTGGGCTCGACGAGCAGCACGCGCCCCTCGTCGTCCCGGAAGAGCGCGGCGGCACCGGCGAGCACGCGGGGGAGGCTCGCGATGTATGTGGCGAAGTCTTGGGTGGTGGTCACTCAAGAAGGGTAGCGGTGGGGGGAATCCGCCTCCGGGAACGGGTTGTCGCCGAGCAGACGCCGTGTCGCGAGCGTGTCCTCGTGATCCGCTCCGAGCACCCGCACGCGCTGCATGTACAGATTCAGCGCCAACTCCGTCCCCTGCTCCTCCTGGCCTGATCCGAACAGCGCGATGGCGAGTTCGTGGGCACTCGCCATCGTGCTGGGGTGACCGTCGCCAAGGATCCGGATTCGGCCCCGGTGAGCGGCGCGAGCCTGCCGCAGCGCCTCGTCGTAGCGTTCGAGGGCGATCAGCGTGGCGGCCAGGCTGTGCCGGGTCAGCAGAGTGGCGGGATGCTGCTCGCCGACCGAGGCCAGCCAGCCGTCGAGCACGTCGCAGTACACCGCGTACGCCTCGTCGGTGCGGCCGAGCCTGTTCAACGTGTACGCACGCTGCTGGTGCGCGTACAGGGTGTCCGGATGCTTGGGGCCCAGCGCCGTCACGCGCCGTGCCGCTGTGTACGTGAAGGTGTCGAGCGCTTCCCCGTACCTCCCCCACCACAAGTACATGGTGCCGATCTCATAGTGGCTGGAGAGGGTGTCGGGATGGTCGGGACCGAGCAGGTCGCGCTGTTCGACGGCGATGTCCTGCAGCGCGATCACGGCCTCGCGAAGGCGCCCGGACCGCCCCAGGTAGACCGCTTGGCGCTGCTCGTCCGTCAGCTTCGCCGCCGGATCGACACGCGGCGCCGTCAGCAATCGCCGGAAGCCGACGGTGTGCCGGGCCGCGCCGTACGTGAGGCTGCCCGCGCCCTCGTCGTCGAGCACGATCCGGTAGCCGAGCTCCGTCGGGGGGTCGGCCGCGCCCTCCAGCACCAGCAGATGGACGCCGAGTTCGGGTGGCAGGGCGCGCTGCCAGGCGGCGGTCGTCCCCGGGTCCTGCGCCTCGGTGACCACGACCACCGGGCTGAGCGCCGGGCGGGGCCGGCCTGCCGCACGGGCCTCGTCGAGCAGGGCCCGACGAAGCCGCAGTTCCCCTCCGAGCGCCTCGTGCACGTCCCCGGTCTCCGACGGGAACACCACCTGGCGCAGATCCCTGGCGGCCGGTGGTTCCAGATAGAGGCGAGCGTCCCCGACGAGGACGAACCGGACCTCGTCCGGCGCGTAGATGCGGCGCGCCATGCCGTTCACGATGATGTACAGCAGCGCGGCCCGTGCGGCGAACGGCCCCTGCACGCTGCCGTGCGGGCCCATCACGGCGAAGTCGAGGGCCACCTTCCGACCGTCGTCGCCGACGCCCACCGGAACGGAGCTGCGCAAGGCCGGCGGCGGGCCGGTCTGATGCCCGAAGTGCTTGAAGAACATGGCGAGATGGGCTGCCGACGGCCGGTCTGCGAGCACCGGGCCGCGGCAGCGTTCCAGCAGCGCGCGCAGCCCGGGCCCCAGCCAGGGGCCGGCCGCCTCCAGCAGGAGCGACCCCAGGCTCGCGATGTCGTCGTCACGGTCCCCGGAGTGCTCGTCGGCACTCCATCCGGTGATGCAGACCTCCTCACTGTCCGGCAGGATCCGCTGCGCGGTGAGACCCCCGTGCATGATTCCCCTGGCGTGCGCGTGGGCGAGTACGTCAGCCGCGTGATGGGCGATGTGGATGAACTCCTCCACCGGAAGCGGACCCAGCAGCTCCACACGGTGGGCGAGACTCGGGACGGGGTACGGGGGATCACCCTCCGCCAGGAGCAGTTCCGTCGCCGTCCAGGTGCCGCCCTGGTCCAGCAGTTCGGGCGCGCCCCTTCCCTTCAGCCCCTGCAGCGCCTCGACCTCCCGCTTCACGGGCGCGCGCTGCGCGGACTGCGGGCCCTTCAGCCGGATCGCGGCCGTCCGGCCGCTGAGGTCCCGCCCCAGGAACATCCCCTCGTGGGTCCAGGCGTGCTTGTGCCGGGCGAACAACCACCAGTTGCGCACCTTCCGTGGATTGCCGTACCCGAGCGACAGCCACGGCGAACCGGGTGCGTCGACGTACGCGGGCGGCGGTTCCTCCGGTGCCTCGTCCGCAGGTCGTACGGGATCCCCGCCGACCCGGCCCGGCGCCGGTGCGCCGCCCTCGTCCGCGGGCACGCCCAGCCTCCGCAGCAGACGCCGGTCGATCCAGCCGAACGGCTCCGACTCGGCCACGGCCTCATCGGCACCGTCCGGATGCGCCAGCCAGGCCGGGAAGTCGGGGGAGCGGCCGACGAGCCGGGCCAATCGGTCGGCCACGGCGCGGCCCGTCTTGAGGAGTTCCACGGCCGGAGCCGTACCGAGCAGGATGCCGCGGGCCTCTTCGCAGAAGTCGTAACGACGGTGCTGCGGGACGAGTGGACCCGGACCCGCCCCGGTGGGCCGCATCAGCCCGCCGAGGAACACCTCCGCGAGGTGACCGGTGTCGAAACGCGGGCCGAGCACCTGCTGGACGAGCCGCATGACCGGGACGGACACCGGAGCCATCGCCGCCAGATGCGCGGCGAGCCGGTAGGCCTCGGGGGACGCCGTCTCACGGAACCGCAGGACGGCCTGCGCGGCTCCCGCAGCAGCGCTGGGGAGACGGACGGCGGATGGAGCGGAGAGCAGGGGCAGCACCGTGCTGGTCCCCGGTGACGTCAGGAGCGACGCCCACGCGCCCAGCGCCTCGGGATCGGGCGCGAGGACCGGCACCTCGACACCGTCGAACACCACCAGCTCTGGCGGCAGCACCGGGTCCGCCACCTCCCATGCGAGATTCGGAGCGCCGCGCCGTCTAGTGGTGACGCGCCAGCGCGCGGCCCGTAACCCGGATCCCTCCCACAAGTGCGGGGGCAGGGCATGCAGCACTGCCGTCGGGCCGTACCGCCCCCACTGCCCGAGCTGCCTTCGCATCCGGCCGTCGCGCCAGGCCGCGCCCACGCCGTCGCTGACGACGAGGACGAGTGTCCGGCCGGTCGTGTCGGTGACGGTCGAGGGGGGCAGGCCGGCGGTGTCGGCCAGGAACGGGCGGGGCGTCAGCCGCGGGGCGTGCGAACCGCGCGTGTCCAGGCCCAGCACGCGTACGGTGCGGAAGGCGCCGCTGCGCTCAAGCAAGCTCTTGACCTCGCTCGCGAGGCGCTGCCACAGCAGCATCGAGGTCCCGTCGTCCACCAGGAGCGTGACGTCTAGCCAGCGCGCCTGCGACGGTCGCAGCACGGCGTCCGGCAGACCCGTCTCCGCCGTGGCCTCGGCGGTGGCCGTCTCGTCCAGCTCCGAGTCCCGTGGATCCCGGACGCGCAGCTTCAATGGCCGCAGAGAGCGCCCCAGTTGAAGCTGGTCGAAACGCGAGGCCCGGGGGGTGGGGGCGCTGACGGCGTGGACGGGCGTGCCGGGACGGGACGAGGGCCGGACGGCGGCCGCGTGCAGGGGAAGGCGCGGCTGGGGCGGCCGCGGGACAGCCTGGTCGGGACCGCGCGGAAGGGGCGGCGCGACGACGGACGCGGGTGGCGGGGCTTTGGGCGGGGACGACCACTCCGGCGTGGGGGCGGGCACGGAAGCCGGGACGGCGTCGTCCAGGATGCCCGGCACTGCGTCCGGCTTCGGACCGTCAGGGCCGCTCACCTCGCCGACCGCCCGTGCCAGCGGCGTCGAACCGTCCGCGCGCAGGCGTCCCGCCAGCCACAGCGTGTCCAGCAATTCCTCGGGGGACAGCTCCACACCGCTGTCGGCGAGAAGCGTGGCCACCTGCCCAAGGGCCTGCATGCCTGGTGCTTTCGGGGACGACCGATCCGGGTCCGGCGCCCGGCCGTCGCCGCTCCGCCCGGATCCGGACCGCACCGTCCCCTACACCGTTCCGCCGAGCCGGTGCAGCACGGCTTCCAAAAGCTTCCCCTCGGGGAGGTCGACGCCCCCCTTGCGGAGGAACACCGCGTTGAGCAGCTGGTCGGTGGCCAGCTCACCCAAGGTACGGCGGGCGAGGAACTTGCTCAGCAGATCGTCGACGTCCTTGAGATCCGCGTCCTTGAGATGAGCCCGCACGATGTCACGCAACTGGTCGTCCGTGGGCTTCTCGATCTCCAGGCGCACGCAGCGGCGCAGGAAAGCGGGCGGGAACTCGCGTTCGCCGTTACTGGTGATCACGACCACGGGAAACTCCGAACAGCGCACCCGGCCCCGGACGACCGGCACCCGCGCCCCGAGGTCCGCGGTCAGCACCTCGATTCGGTCGTGCTCCTCGGGCAGCCGGGCCAGTTCGGGGATCTCGAACTCGCCGTCCTCAAAGACCGCCAGCAGGTCGTTGGGCAGGTCCACATCCCCCTTGTCGAGCTCGTCGACGAGTAGTACCCGGGGCCGCTCGGACGGGACGAGCGAGGTGCCCAGGGGGCCGAGACGGACGTACGAGCCGATGTCCGGCCCCTGCTCGTGAGGCGGCTGCTCAGAGGGCTGTTCCCGGCGCAGGTTGGACTCGCGCAGCCGTCCGATCGCGTCGTAACGGTAGAGCGCGTCCTGCAGCGTGGAACGGCTGTTGACCGGCCAGTTCAGGACCCGGCCGAGGGACAGTTCGTGTGCGACGGCCTGGGCCAGGGAGGATTTACCCGTGCCCGGGTGGCCGGTGACGAGCAGCGGGCGACGCAGCAGGAGGGCCGCGTTGACCACATCGGCCTCGGCGGGGCCGATCAGATAGGGCAGTGGCTTCGGTGGCTCGGATGCGCCCGGTGCGGAGGCGAACCGCCGCCAGGGCGGAGCCTCGGGGAACGCGACCTGCCGGGCCTGCCCGTCGCCCCGGAACAGCCGCCAGCCGTCGGGCCCGGAGCCGTGGCCCGGGGCGTGCGGTGCCGTCATCGGCTGGGTGCTCCTTCGTCCGGGTCGGTCAACTGCAGGCCGGGATCCTCGTGGGCCAGCCTGTCCCACGTGAGGTCCTCCCACACGAGAGAGGGGCTCGCCTGACGGGCCGAAGGATCCGCCCGCTTCTTCGCCGGCTTCTCCGCTCGGTACTCGTGCACGCGGCGGGGCAGTCCGTGCAGCGGCCCGGCCGGGTTGACCGGGGCGAGGTGTTTGGCGTGGTCGTGGCTCTGTGCCTCTCGGTCCCACACCACCACGGGCACGCCCAGGGCCAGACAGAGGTCGAGGAGCTGGTTGCGCAGCTCGGGCGGGCCGTGCAGCACCACCTGGTTGGCGTCCAGGTAGGTCGACCTCAGCAGCCCCGCCACTTCCCGGCTGTCCGCGTGCTGCCTGCCGATGACCAGGGGCCGTCCGTGCCCGTCGCCCCACCGGCGCTGCCGCTCCGGATCACGGGTGGGCACCTGTCGGCTCATCTCCGGGCAGCGCAACGTCAGTTGGTGGAGCACGCCCAGCGGCAGGCTTGGTTCGAAGGCGTTGGGCGGTGTCGGCTCCCATTCGTCGAGCGGCAGATGGAGCCCGGCGCGGTCCACCTCTATGTCCACCGCGGGGGGTTCCCCACGGGTGGCATGCTGAAGGCGCTGGGCACCGTCGCGGATCACGGTGGCGACCTGCTCGGGCGTGAGGGGCCCGTCGCCGGCGGTGGTGTCCATGCGGTGCTGGGAGCCGTCCGGCCGTTGCTGCCAGAGCCGGCACCGGAATCTTCCGGGCGCGGTTGGGCCGTACACGTCGAGTCGGGCCAGCAGCCTGGCCCGGGGAGCCGTCCGCAGCCCGGCCCACTGCCGGGCGTCCTCGCGCCGCTGGTTCCGGGCCGCCGTATGCACCCCGAGCCGGTCGCAGACCCGGTCGCTCCAGTCCTGAAGCGCCTGTCGCCGGGGCGCGGGCAGCCCGGCGGCGATGAATTCGACGACATGGACCAGGGAGGGAACGCGAGGCGTGTCCTCCGGCCCCGGACCGCCCTCGTGGCAGCCCTCCAGCCCGGTGATCACCTCGCCCACCGCCTCGGGCCGCAGCACCGGCTCGCAGAGGGCGTCGGGAGGTTGTGTGAACCGCAGTGCTTCCTGCGCCGCACGGGCCGGCAGCATGCTGTCCCGGGCAGCCACCTCGCGCAGTCGCTCCTCCAGGAACGCGTACTCGCCGTGCGACAGCAGCCCGGCCGCGTCGATGACCCGGCCGAGCGCGAGCAACGCGTTCAGCCGCTCCGGCCGCGCTCCGTCGGGACCGGTCACCAGGCATTCGCTGAGCGTCGGCAACGCGCGTGGTGTGCGCAGGAGTTCGGCGGCCAGCTCTTCTACCGTCGGTGCGCTGCCGTCCTGGGGCGCGTTGAGTTTCAGCTCCTGCACGAGATGCCGTGCGGGCTCCGCCCGGGCGACTGGGGTGGGCAGCAACTCCCGTAGTGCGGCCACGAGTTTGGCGCCGACCGGGTCGTGTGCCGGAACCGCACGCACCGTGCGGCAGGCCGTGACCACGGCCCGGGCCCCAGCGCGGTCCAGTTCCGCGCGCAGCGTCTGCCAAGGAAGTGCCCAGGCCCGCCGCACTGTGTGCCCGGACGCCAGGGCGCCGCCCGGCGGTTTCAGTCTGCCGACGACCAGGCCCACCGCCGTGCCCGACGCGGTCCACAGCGGACCGCCGCTGAACCCCGGTCCGATCGAGGCCCCTGACAACTGACCGTCCAGATAGCCGACATGCCGGTCGAGCAGTTTCATCTCGACGTCCGCGAACGCGACCGGATCACCGCAGCTGTGCCAGGCCCGAAGAGGCTGCCGCTGGGTCATGTCCGCCCAGACGACAGGCGGCACCCACTCCGGCGCGGGCTCGTCGAGCCGCAGCAGGCACAGATCACCGTGCCAGACCGCAGCAATATTCGTGGGCGGCACCCACTTCTTGATCCGTGCCGGGCTCCGCGACGCTCCGCGGGCGAAGGTGACGTCAAGGCCCTTCTCCGCGGGCCACTCGGTGCTGAGCTGCGGCAGCCCGAGGGCTTCGTTGACCACGTGCGCGCAGGTCAGCACCCACTGCGGGGAGAGCAGCGCGGCGGCTCCGGCCGCCGTCTCTGCATGGGGGGCGTGGACGGCCACGACCGGCGGGGGCCCCGCGGAATGTTGGAACCAGCTCACCTACGCTCCGTGCGAATTTTGCCGCCAGGTCGCCGACACCGTCATCGTGGCCCTGCCCCGGGCGCTCACGATGCCGAGTTTGAGATCCTTGCCCAGCTCGACACCGAACTCGACCGTGAAGGACTCGGGTGGCTGCTGCGCCCCCGACACCGCCGAGTGGACCTCGTCGAGGAGCGGGCCCAACGGGCGCAGTGCCACCCGAAGTCCGTCAGCGGCGAGAGCGGTGACCCGGCCGCCGCCGGTCGCGACGGGGCTCGGCACGCCGAACTCCGCAGGCAGCCCCGAGGACTCCGGCGCCTCGCCCACATCGGCGAGTTCCACGCGGACTTCGGCTCCGGACAGATCGAGTTCCAGGTACTCCGGCATGACGTCATTGTGCCGATCGCGACTCGGTGTTGGTGGCGTTTACGACGGATTCGCGCCGACAAGTGACGCGAGCCGCCGCTCCGACTCGCCGCCGAGGAGCGGAACCCGGTGACGTCGCACACCTTCCATCGCGCCGCGAACTCCTGGATGGTGGCGTGGAGTTCGTCGACCGGCTCGGTGAATCCGCTCCTGCGTCCGGCTTCTCCGCACTCTTCAACGGGGTACGGGGCCGGCAACCGCCTCCGCCAGGCGCAGGGTGCGCTCGGCCAGCGCACTGATCCGTACCCCGTCGAAACCGAGCACCGCGCTCCGCACGGTGTCCTCGAGCGGGTCCTTCCACTGGGCCGGGACGGCCGCCGCGCCGGTGAGGACCCCGGCCACCGAGCCGGCCGTGGCGCCGTTGGAGTCGGTGTCCAGGCCGCCGCGGACGGTGAGGGCGATGGTCCGGGTGAAGTCGCCGTCGCCGTAGAGCAGCCCGGCCGTCAGGACGGCCGCGTTCGGGACCGTGTGGATCCAGCCGAGGCCGGCGGTCTCCGCGGACACCGTGGCCAGCGTCTCCTCCCAGGGCAGCCGGGTCTCGTGCAGGGACACGACCCGGCGCACGGTCCGGGCCAGCCGGCTGCTCGCCGGGATCACGGCGAGCGCGCTCTCCAGTGCCTCCCGCACACCCGGCGCGGTGAACGCCGCCGAGATCAGCGCGGCCGCGAACATCGCGCCGTAGACGCCGTTGCCGGTGTGTGAGAGCGCCGCGTCCCGGCGGGCCAGCGAGGCCGCGCGGCGCGGGTCGCCCGGGCACGTCCAGCCGTAGACGTCGCCGCGGATCAGCGCGCCGATCCACTCTTGGTACGGGTTGTCGTACGTCGCCGTCAGCGGCGGTTTCAGACCGTTCACGAGGTTGCGGTACGCCGCCCGCTCCGCGGTGAAGGTCTGCAGGTACGGCAGTCTGAGCAGCCACAGGTCGCCGACCTGCTCGGTGCTGAAGTCGAACCCGTGGGTCTCCAGCAGGTGCAGGCCGAGGATGGCGTAGTCGACGTCGTCGTCGCGGCAGCTGCCGTGGATGCGGCCGCGTACGCACTGGCGCCATTCCGGGCGCAGGACGGCGCAGTCGGCCGCGTCGGCGGGCTCGGGCAGGTAGTCGGTGAGCGGCAGGGCGGCGGCCTGCCGCAGATAGCGGTCGATGCGCTCGCGGGTCCACACCTCGCCCTGCTCGACCGGTTTGCCGAGCATGTTGCCCGCGATCCGGCCGAGCCAGCCCCCGTGGATGCGGTCGGCGAGGTCCGGTCCGGTGCCCTGATTGCTCATGGCTGGGATCTACCCGTTTTCCCAGCCGGCTCCCAGGTGCTGCCCAGGGTTCGGTCGGGGCATGACGGCGGGGGTGTCCTCCGGTTAAGGTCGCAGCGGCGCGACTGGCCCTGACGTGCGCGGGGCCCGGAGAGCAAGGGGAAAGCAAGGTGGCGGACGCTGCAGTGAACGAGACCCGCAGGGTGCTCATCGCCGCGGACAAGTTCAAGGGCTCGCTGACGGCCGTGCAGGTCGCCGAGCGGGTGACGGCCGGGCTGCGCCGGGTCGTACCCGGCGTCGAGGTCGAGGCGCTGCCCGTGGCCGACGGCGGCGACGGCACCGTGGACGCGGCGGTCGCGGCCGGCTTCGAGCGCCGGGAGATCCGGGTCGCCGGGCCGCTGGGTCAGGAGGTGACGGCCGCGTTCGCGCTGCGCGGCGACACCGCGGTGGTGGAGATGGCCGAGGCGAGCGGCCTGCAGCGGCTGCCGGCCGGTGTCTTCGCGCCGCTGACCGCCTCCACGTACGGCTCGGGAGAGCTGCTGCGGGCCGCGCTGGACGCGGGCGCGCGGACGATCGTGTTCGGCGTCGGCGGCAGCGCCACGACGGACGGCGGCGCCGGGATGCTGTCGGCGCTGGGCGCCCGGTTCCTGGACGAGGACGGGGAGCCGGTCCCGCCGGGCGGCGGCGGTCTCGCCGAGCTGGCGCGCGCGGACCTGTCCGGCCTCGACCCGCGCCTGTCCTGTGTGGAGCTGGTGCTCGCCAGCGACGTCGACAACCCGCTGACCGGGCCGAAGGGCGCGCCCGCGGTGTACGGCCCGCAGAAGGGAGCCGCACCGGACGACGTGGCGAGCCTGGACGCGGCCCTCGCCCACTTCGCCAAGGTCGTGGAGGCGGCCGTGGGGCCGCGCGCCGCCGAGCACGCGGCGGCACCGGGCGCCGGGGCGGCAGGCGGCATCGGCTACGGCGCACTCCTGCTGGGCGCCCGCTTCCGGCCCGGCATCGAGGTCATGCTGGACGTCCTCGGCTTCGCTCCGGCGCTGGAGCGGGCCGACCTGGTGATCACCGGCGAGGGCTCGCTGGACGAGCAGACCCTGCACGGGAAGGCACCGGCGGGGGTCGCCGCGGCGGCCCGGGCCGCGGGCAAGGAAGTCGTCGCGGTGTGCGGCCGGCTCGCCCTGCCCACGGAGGCCCTGCTGCGGGCCGGGATCGGCCGGGCGTACCCGCTGACGTCCGTGGAGCCGGACGTGGCGAAGTGCATCGCGGACGCCGGGCCGATCCTGGAGCGGGTCGCGCAGCGGATCGGTCAGGACTTCCTGCTCTGAGCGGTGGCCGCACGGCCCGTCCTATTCCAGTTCGGTCAGTTCCCCGTCCGGATCCCGGTAGTAGCTGCCGCTCGTGAGGCCCCACACCTTCTGGTGGGCCAGCCACTGCTTCGTGATCTGGTGCAGGACCTTGGCGGGGCGCTCCCAGACCATGGAGTGTCCCGCGCCTGCCAGCTGGAACATCAGCTTGTCGGGCCCCGGGACGGCCTTGTAGAGGTCCGGGACGGAGAAGCGCAGGACCGCCGGTACCGGGAGGGCCGCCGGGGTGTTGGCCGTCCGGTCCAGTTCGCCGTGGACGAGGGCGATGGGCACCTGGTTGCCGAGCACGTTGTTGTACTTCGCGGTCTCGTTGTTCCAGCCCCACCAGAAGGAGTTCCGGAACCGGTGGACGCCCTCGTGCGTGCCGTCCGGCAGCACGGGACCCCACTTGGCACCGACGGGGTCGCTGTCCATCATGGCGGCCCACACCGTGTCCTCGATGCCGGGTTCCCGCTGGAGCGGGCTGCCCGTCTCACGGTCCCATGCGATCTTGAAGCCGGTCTTGCTGTTGACGTGCATCGGGAAACCGAACATGGCCTGCGGCGGGGACACGGGCAGGTTCGTGACCCCTTTGGGGAGCCCGAACGGGTCCGTGGGCTTCTCCGACCACCGTCCCAGTGGCGCGAAGATCGGGGCGAGGAAGAACAGGCTCTTGACCTCCGTGGGGTGCAGGAGGGCGTACGGCCCCATGAGCGGCCCCGCGGCGGACCAGCCGATGAAGTGGATCGGCTTGTTCATGCACCGTGACCTGACGAACTTGACGACGGTGGCCAGCTCCGCCCATTCGCTCTGCGAGGTACCGAACTCGTGCGGGTACGGGGGCGTCCCGCACGGGGCCGCGAGCGAGCCCAGGACGTCGTCCCGCTGGGACGGGTTGGCGTTGCACGGGTCGTCCATCATCAGGCGTGGCGATTTCCCGTTGCCCTGCACGTCCATCATGTACACGTCGTAGTGTTCCTTGGCCAGCTGCTGGGCCCAGCTGTACCTGATGGCGTCGTCCCCGGGCACTCCGGGAATCACGAGGTCGTATCCGGCGAGCACCGGCACGCTTCTGCCGTGGAGCATCAGCACCGGTTCGGGGTCGTGGCCTGGTTGGGTGCCGTTCCACTCCCGGACGAAGAGGTTCACCTGCTTGTTCGGGTTGGCCGGATTGTTCGAGGTGTGCGCGACCGGGTAGTCCGTCTGCACGGGTCCGGGCATGGCCTTCCTCCCATCCGCATAGTGGGACGAATATCCGCAAATCCCCCCTGTTTCCACCGTCCTCCTCCCCCTGAACAGCTGCAACTCGACAGGGAACAGGGGTAGTTGACGGGGCAAAGGCGAGGCGAACGCAGCCCTTGAACGCGAAACGGATGTGGCCCGAGCCTCGGAGGCTCGGGCCACACCCGGTGTGTCGGTGGCGAGGGTCAGGGCAGCTGGGCCGCCCGTGCCTCCCGACGGTTGTCGCGGAAGTTGTTCACCCGGCGTGCCGTGGCGAACAGCGGGATCACCGCGCCCATGACCAGCTGCAGGGCGCAGCCCGTCTGGAGGAGCAGCTGGCCGCCCGGGGCGTCGAAGGCCCAGGCGGTCAGGAGGCCCATGGACAGGACGATCCAGCACAGCATGGCCACGGCGAGGCGGCCCCGCGGCTTCGGGTACTCGACCCGGCTCACCATCAGCCAGGCCGTACCGAGGATCGCCAGGAGCGTCGCGAAGAAGGGCAGCTCCAGGAGCACGATGGAGACGACCGTCAGCGCGCCGAACGGTGAGGGCATGCCCTGGAACATGCCGTTCGTCGGCGTCACGCACGAGAAGCGCGCCAGACGCAGCACCACGGCCAGGAGCACCACGATTGCCCCGACCGCCGCCACCTTCTGGTACGCGTCGTCCGCGACCATGCCGTAGACCAGCACGAAGTACGCGGGCGCCAGGCCGAAGCTGATCAGGTCCGAGAGGTTGTCCAGCTCGGCGCCCATGGGGGAGGAGCGGAGCTTGCGCGCCACCAGGCCGTCGAACAGGTCGAACACGGCTGCGCACAGCATCAGGATGACCGCCGTGGCCGCGCTGTTGCGCGCCATGCCGGACTCCTGGCTGTCGGTGAGGTGCGGGATCAGGATGCCGGTGGTGGTGAAGTACACCGCCATGAAGCCGCACGTGGCGTTGCCCAGCGTGAGGGTGTCCGCTATTGAGAGGCGGAGCGAGAGGGGCATCTCCTCCTCTTCGTCCACCTCGTCCGCCTCGGGCACCCAGCCCGCCTGGGTCTCCGGATCAATCACGGTCAATGCGAGTCACCCCAGCCACGGTCTTCTGACCGACCTCGACCGCGACCTCCACGCCCTCGGGCAGGTAGAGGTCGACACGCGAGCCGAAGCGGATCAGACCGATTCGGTCGCCCTGCTCGACCTTCGTACCCTCCGGGATGTAGGGCACGATGCGGCGGGCCACCGCGCCGGCGATCTGGATCATCTCGATGTCGCCGAGTTCGGTGTCGAAATGCCAGACTACGCGCTCGTTGTTCTCGCTCTCCTTGTTGAAAGCCGGAACAAAGCCGCCGGGGATGTGCTCGACCGACGTCACCGTGCCCGCGAGGGGTGCGCGGTTGACGTGGACGTTGAGCGGGCTCATGAAGATCGCGACGCGGGTGCGGCCGTCCTTCCAGGGCATGATGCTCTGCACCACACCGTCGGCGGGCGAGATGACGCGGCCCTGGGCGATCTCGCGCTCGGGGTCGCGGAAGAACCACAGCATGCCCGCCGCGAGCGCGGTGGCGGGCACGGCCACGGCCTTGGCGGCGCCGGAGCGGCGCGCGCGGGCGAGGCTGAGGGCTGCGGTGGCGACGGTCGGGAGAAGCCACGGCGATGCTCCGCGCGCGAGGCGTACGCCGACCTGGCGGTCGCGAGGTGCAGAGGTTTGGCTGTGGGGCATGGATGACCTTCGTAGCGGATGATGCCGCGCTCTGACGGGGGACGGCGGCTTTCCCGGGATCGTACCGGGCGCGGGCTGCAACTGGGCAAGCCAAGAAGCCGAGTCGGCGGCCGAAGAGTGTCTACGGGGTGTGATCTTCTTCTCGAAGAAAACACCCCGTATCCGGACAATCAGCCCTGGAATCGATACTCTTCGAGCAGCCTGCGCCCGATGATCATTTTCTGGATCTCGGCGGTACCTTCACCGATGAGCAGCATCGGAGCCTCCCGGTAGAGGCGCTCGATCTCGTACTCCTTGGAGAAGCCGTAGCCGCCGTGGATCCGGAAGGCATCCTCCACGACCTCCTTGCAGTACTCGGAGGCGAGGTACTTCGCCATCCCCGCTTCGAGGTCGTTTCGTTCCCCGGAGTCCTTTTTACGTGCCGCGTTGACCATCATGGCATGCGCGGCCTCGACCTTGGTGCCCATCTCGGCCAGCTTGAACTGGATGGCCTGGTGCTGGGCGATCGGCTTGCCGAAGGTGTGCCGCTGCTGGGCGTACTGGACACCCAGTTCGAAGGCACGCTGAGCGACGCCGCAGCCACGCGCCGCCACATTGACGCGGCCGACCTCCACGCCGTCCATCATTTGGTAAAAACCTCGGCCGGTGACGCCGCCGAGCACCCGATCGGCGGGAACCCGCAGGCCGTCCATGATCAGCTCGGTGGTGTCGACGCCCTTGTAGCCCATCTTCTCGATCTTGCCCGGGATGGTGAGGCCGGGGCGGACCTCGCCGAAGCCGGGCTCCTTCTCGATCAGGAAGGTCGTCATCGACTTGTGCGGCGCCGTGCCCTCGGGGTGTCCTTCGTCACTCCGGACGAGAACGGCCACCAGTGACGAGGTGCCGCCGTTCGTCAGCCACATCTTCTGACCGTTCAGGACGTACTCGTCGCCGTCCTTGACCGCCTTCGATGTGATGGCCGACACATCGGAGCCCAGGCCCGGCTCCGACATCGAGAACGCGCCCCGGATGTCGCCGGCCGCCATGCGCGGCAGGAAGTGGTCCTTCTGCTCCTGCGTGCCGTGCTGCTTGAGCATGTACGCGACGATGAAGTGCGTGTTGATGATGCCGGACACCGACATCCAGCCGCGGGCGATCTCCTCCACGCACAGCGCGTAGGTGAGGAGCGACTCGCCCAGGCCCCCGTACTCCTCGGGGATCATCAGACCGAACAGGCCGAGTTCCTTCAGGCCGTCCACGATCTGCTGCGGGTACTCGTCGCGGTGCTCCAGCTCGGTCGCGACAGGGATGATCTCCTTGTCGACGAAGTCCCGAACCGTGGAGAGGATCTCCTGCTGGACGTCGGTCAGACCGGCGGTCTGGGCGAGACGGGCCATGGCCTACTTCTCCGTGTTCTTGTCCGCAGGTGCGGTCAGTTCCGGGCGGCCGGGCTGCTCGCCGCCGCGCTCCTTGATGTACGTCTCGGTGGGCACCATGACCTTGCGGCGGAAGACGCACACCAGGGTGCCGTCCTGCTTGTAGCCCTTGGTCTCGACGTAGACGATGCCGCGGTCGTTCTTCGACTTCGACGGCCACTTGTCGAGCACGGTCGTCTCGCCGTAGATCGTGTCGCCGTGGAAGGTCGGCGCCACGTGCTTGAGCGACTCGATCTCCAGGTTGGCGATCGCCTTGCCGGAGATGTCCGGCACGCTCATGCCGAGCAGCAGCGAGTAGATGTAGTTCCCGACGACGACGTTCTTGCCGAAGTCCGTCGTCTTCTCCGCATAGTTGGTGTCCATGTGGAGCGGGTGGTGGTTCATGGTGAGGAGACAGAACAGGTGGTCGTCGTACTCCGTGACCGTCTTGCCCGGCCAGTGCTTGTACGTCGCCCCGACCTCGAACTCCTCGTAGGTGCGTCCGAACTGCATCGCGCTCAGGCCTCCGGGATCTCGAACTTCGACGTGCGCTGCATGCCGGCGGCGCGGCCCTTGCCGGAGATGACCAGGGCCATCTTGCGGCTGGCCTCGTCGATCATCTCGTCGCCGAGCATCGCGGAGCCCTTCTTGCCGCCGGCCTCGGACGTGTAGTAGTCGTACGCGTCCAGGATCAGCTCGGCGTGGTCGAAGTCCTCCTGGGAGGGCGAGAAGATCTCGTTGGCCGCCTCGACCTGGCCCGGGTGCAGCACCCACTTGCCGTCGAAGCCCAGGGCCGCGGCGCGCTGGGCGACCTCGCGGTAGCCCTCGACGTTGCGGATCTGCAGGTAGGGGCCGTCGATCGCCTGGAGGTTGTTGGCGCGGGCGGCCATCAGGATCTTCATCAGGATGTAGTGGTAGGCGTCCGCCGGGTAGCCGGGCGGCTGCTCGCCCACGACGAGCGACTTCATGTTGATGGAGGCCATGAAGTCGGCCGGGCCGAAGATGATCGTCTCGACGCGCGGGGAGGCCTGCGCGATCGCGTTGACGTTGTTCAGGCCCTGCGCGTTCTCGATCTGCGCCTCGATGCCGATCTTGCCGACCTCGAAGCCCATGGTCTTCTCGATCTGCGTCAGCAGCAGGTCCAGGGCGACGATCTGCTCGGCGGTCTGCACCTTCGGCAGCATGATGCAGTCGAGGTTCTGGCCGGCCCCCTCGACGACGGTGACGACGTCACGGTACGTCCACTCGGTCGTCCAGTCGTTGACGCGCACGACCCGCGTCTTGCCCGTCCAGTCACCCTCGTTGAGGAACTTGACGATGGTGTGCCGCGCCTCGGGCTTGGCCAGCGGTGCGCACGCGTCCTCCAGGTCCAGGAAGACCTGGTCGGCCGGGAGGCCCTGCGCCTTCTCCAGGAAGCGGGGGTTGCTCCCCGGCACGGCGAGGCAGGAACGCCGCGGACGAAGACGGTTGACGGTCATGCGGGGACCTCCAGGGGGTCGAGCTTGTTCGCTTTCCGGATCTCGTCGACGATGCGGCCGATGATCCCGGTGATGTCGAAGTCCTTCGGGGTGAAGACCGCGGCCACTCCTGCGGCCCGCAGCTGGTCGGCGTCACCATTCGGGATGATGCCACCAGCGATCACGGGTATATCTGTGGCACCGGCCACACGCAGCCGTTGGAGCACGTCCGGCACCAGCTGGGCGTGCGAGCCGGAGAGGATCGACAGGCCCACGGCGTGCACGTCCTCCGCCAGGGCGGCGTCCACGATCTGCTCGGGCGTCAGCCGGATGCCCTGGTAGACCACCTCGAAGCCGGCGTCACGCGCACGGACGGCGATCTGCTCGGCGCCGTTGGAGTGCCCGTCCAGGCCCGGCTTGCCGACCAGGAAGCGGAGCTTGCCGACGCCCAGCTCGCGGGCGGTGGCGTCCACCTTGGCGCGGACCTCGGCGAGTGCCGAGCCCGCCTCGACGGGAACGGCGATGGGAGCGGAGGAGACGCCGGTCGGCGCGCGGAACTCGCCGAACACCTCCCGCAGCGCGCCCGCCCACTCGCCGGTCGTGACCCCGGCACGGGCGCACTCCAGGGTGGCCTCCATGAGGTTGTCGGTGCCCTTGGCGGCCTCCTTCAGCCGCTCCAGCGCCTTGCAGGGGCGCGGGTGGTTGAAGGGCGGCTGGTAGCGGGTGTCGCGCCAGCCTCCGATCGCCTCGACGACCCGGGCCTCGACCGCCGGGTCGACCGTCTGGATCGCGGTGTCCAGGTCGGCCGTGAGCGGGTTGGGCTCGGTGGTCTCGAAGATGTTGACGCCGACGATCTTCTCCTGGCCGGACTCGATCCGGGCCCGGCGCTCGGCGTGCGAGGAGACCAGCTGCGACTTGAGGTAGCCGGACTCGACGGCGGCCATCGCGCCGCCCATCTCCTGGATCCGGTCGATCTCGGCGAGGGACTCCTCGACGAGGGCGTTCACCTTCGCCTCGATGACGTGCGAGCCCTCGAAGATGTCCTCGTACTCCAGCAGGTCGCTCTCGTGCGCGAGGACCTGCTGGATGCGCAGCGACCACTGCTGGTCCCAGGGGCGGGGCAGGCCCAGGGCCTCGTTCCAGGCCGGCAGCTGCACGGCACGCGCGCGTGCGTCCTTGGAGAGGGTCACGGCCAGCATCTCGAGGACGATCCGCTGGACGTTGTTCTCCGGCTGCGCCTCGGTCAGGCCGAGCGAGTTGACCTGGACGCCGTAGCGGAACCGGCGCTGCTTGGGGTTCTCGATGCCGTACCGCTCACGCGTGACCTTGTCCCAGATGCGGCCGAACGCCCGCATCTTGCACATCTCCTCGATGAAGCGGACGCCCGCGTTCACGAAGAAGGAGATGCGCGCGACCACGTCGCCCATGCGCTCCTGCGGCACCTGGCCGCTGTCGCGCACGGCGTCGAGGACGGCGATCGCGGTGGACATCGCGTACGCGATCTCCTGCACCGGCGTGGCCCCGGCCTCCTGCAGGTGGTAGCTGCAGATGTTGATCGGGTTCCACTTCGGGATGTGGGAGACCGTGTACGCGATCATGTCCGTCGTCAGGCGGAGCGACGGCCCGGGCGGGAAGACGTGCGTCCCCCGGGACAGGTACTCCTTGACGATGTCGTTCTGGGTCGTGCCCTGGAGCTTGGTGATGTCCGCACCCTGCTCCTCGGCGACGACCTGGTAGAGCGCCAGCAGCCACATGGCGGTGGCGTTGATCGTCATCGAGGTGTTCATCTGCTCCAGGGGGATGTCCTGGAACAGCCGGCGCATGTCACCGAGGTGCGAGACGGGCACGCCGACCCGGCCGACCTCGCCGCGGGCGAGGATGTGGTCGGGGTCGTAGCCGGTCTGCGTCGGCAGGTCGAACGCCACCGACAGACCGGTCTGGCCCTT
This sequence comes from Streptomyces sp. NPDC001450, assembly GCF_053597295.1. Lineage (NCBI taxonomy): Bacteria > Bacillati > Actinomycetota > Actinomycetes > Kitasatosporales > Streptomycetaceae > Streptomyces > Streptomyces sp. NPDC001450. Next base: position 6,279 of record NZ_JBSFHY010000023.1, on the reverse strand, counting down.
GGCGAGGTTGCGTCGGTACAGCTCGTTGGACGCCTCGGCCGTCGAGTGGCCGGCGTACGTCCGCATGAGCCACGGACGGTCCTTCTGACGCTCTGTCATCTAAGGCTCTCAGACGTTCCGGAAGCGGTTGATGGCGTCGATGTGCTTTGCGCGCATCTCCTCGTCGCGCACGCCCAGGCCCTCCTCGGGAGCCAGGCAGAGCACGCCGACCTTGCCCTGGTGGAGGTTGCGGTGCACGTCGTACGCGGCCTGGCCGGTCTCCTCCAGGGAGTAGACCTTCGACAGGGTCGGGTGGATCTTGCCCTTCGCGATGAGCCGGTTGGCCTCCCAGGCCTCGCGGTAGTTGGCGAAGTGCGAGCCGATGATCCGCTTCAGCGACATCCACAGGTAGCGGTTGTCGTACTCGTGCATGTAGCCCGAGGTCGAGGCGCAGGTGGTGATGGTGCCGCCCTTGCGGGTGACGAAGACCGAGGCGCCGAAGGTCTCGCGGCCGGGGTGCTCGAAGACGATGTCGATGTCCTCGCCGCCGGTGAGCTCGCGGATGCGCTTGCCGAAGCGCTTCCACTCCTTCGGGTCCTGGGTCTGCTCGTCCTTCCAGAACTTGTAGCCCTCGGCGTTGCGGTCGATGATCGCGTCGGCGCCCATGGACCGGCAGATGTCCGCCTTCTGGTCGCTGGAGACGACACAGATCGGGTTGGCGCCGCCCGCGAGCGCGAACTGCGTGGCGTACGAGCCGAGTCCGCCGCTCGCGCCCCAGATCAGGACGTTGTCGCCCTGCTTCATGCCGGCGCCGTTGCGGGAGACCAGCTGGCGGTAGGCGGTGGAGTTGACCAGGCCCGGGGCCGCGGCCTCCTCCCAGCTGAGGTGCTTGGGCTTCGGCATCAGCTGGTTGGACTTGACGAGCGCGATCTCGGCGAGACCACCGAAGTTGGTCTCGAAGCCCCAGATGCGCTGCTCGGGGTCGAGCATCGTGTCGTTGTGGCCGTCGCTGGACTCCAGCTCGACGGACAGACAGTGCGCGACGACCTCGTCACCGGGGTTCCAGGCGTTCACGCCGGGGCCGGTGCGCAGGACGACGCCCGCGAGGTCGGAGCCGATGATGTGGTACGGCAGGTCGTGGCGCTTGGTCAGCTCGGAGACCTTGCCGTAGCGCTCGAGGAACCCGAAGGTCGACAGCGGCTCGAAGATCGAGGTCCACACGGAGTTGTAGTTGACGGAGGAGGCCATCACGGCCACCAGCGCCTCGCCGGGGCCCAGTTCGGGCACCGGCACCTCGTCCAGGTGGATCGACTTGCGCGGGTCCTTGTCGCGGCTCTGAAGGCCCGCGAACATCTCCGTCTCGTCCTTGTGCACGGTGATCGCGCGGTACGACTCGGGGAGCTGCAGGGCTGCGAAGTCGGCCGGCGTCGATTCCGGCGACTGGATCGCGTCCAGGATGTCCTTCATGGTCACGGTATTGCCTCCGGCGGTGAGCGCCCTGAGGGAGGGGCGCTGAGGGTTCGTCGGTGCTGCTGGGAGTGCTGCTGAGGGTTTTGGGTGATGCCGTCGGTTCGGCGGGTGGTGCTTCGGCAGCGCTTTGTGGCGCGGGAGGTTGCCTGTGACGCAGGCGTCCGGGCGCGCAGGCCATGAGCCTGCGGGGACAGCCGGCGAGCGAACGGTCTCTGCTCGCCGGCCGCCCGGACACCTTCAACGTATGACACCGCGTGTCAGGTGGCAAGGCACTGAGTGCCATGAGTTCGACTCAGATGAAATCTTTACGTAACAAATGAGCGATGATCGATCGAACGGCCTCTGAAATCCACCGGAAAAGGGCCTCTGACATGCCAAAACGGCCACCCCGTGGGGTGGCCGTCGTCACAGCGGGAACGCGTGCTCGGAGGGTCTCGGCGCGCCTCAGCGCTCCTTGAGCGCCTCCTCGATGGTGCGCATGACCTCGTCCAGCGGGGCGTCCGTGCGGGCGATCGTCACGAGCACCTCGCCCTGTGCGGACACCGTCGCCGGGGCCGTGGCGGCCGCCGGCTTGGCCGCCGAGCCGCGTCCGGCGCCGATGCCCGTGCCGAACGTCTTCCGCACGATCGCGAAGGCGTGGTCGAGCTGGGCCTCCACGTCGCCCTGGCCGCCCGCCCGCAGCCAGCGCCGCAGGACGTGGTTGTGTGCGGTGACGACGGCGGAGGCGGCGACCTCGGCGAGCAGCGGGTCGTCGTTGGCGTCGTCGGCATGCGCGTGCTCGTCGAAGTGGCCGAGCAGATAGCGGGTGAACAGGCGCTCGTAGCGGGCCACCGAGGCGATCTCGGCCTCGCGCAGGGTGGGCACCTCGCGCGTGAGCTTGTAGCGGGCGACCGAGATCTCCGGCCGGGCCGCGTACATCTTCATGACTTCCTTGATGCCACGGCACACGGTGTCGAGCGGGTGCTCGTGCGCGGGGGCGGCGTTGAGGACCGCCTCGGCACGGATCAGCGTGTCGTCGTGGTCGGGGAAGATCGCCTCTTCCTTGGAGCGGAAGTGGCGGAAGAAGGTGCGGCGCGCGACCCCGGCCGCGGCCGCGATCTCGTCGACGGTGGTCGCCTCGTACCCCTTGGTCGCGAACAGTTCCATCGCTGCGGCCGCCAGTTCCCGGCGCATTTTCAGCCGCTGGGCGGCGGCGCGACTGCCTGCGGCACTTTCCGGCGCGTCGGGCGTGGCTGGTGTACGTGAGGACTTGGCGGGCTGGGACATGACCCGAACGTACTGCATGTCCGCAGCTCGATGCGCAGGTCCGGGGTTTCCCCCGCCCGTGGAGGGCGGGGGAGTGCCGGGGCCGGAGAGCGCGGGAAACGCCGCTGGGTCCAGCAGCCCGCCCCAGTCCGCGCCCTCGGCGGCACCGTCGAACCAGTCACCGACGCCCTCAGCGGCGGGCATACTCGCGGAAGCCGCGACCGGTCTTGCGGCCGAGGCAGCCCGCGGCCACCAGGTGCTCCAGCAGCGGGGCCGGGGCCAGGCCCGGATCGCGGAACTCGCGGTGCAGCACCTTCTCGATCGCGAGCGAGACGTCCAGACCGACGACGTCCAGCAGCTCGAAGGGGCCCATCGGGTAGCCGCCGCCGAGCTTCATCGCGGCGTCGATGTCGTCGAGGGACGCGTAGTGCTCCTGGACCATCTTGACCGCGTTGTTCAGGTACGGGAACAGCAGCGCGTTCACGATGAAACCGGCCCGGTCGCCGCAGTCCACGGCGTGCTTCCTGACCTTCGCGCAGACCTCGCGGACGGTGGCGTGGACGTCGTCGGCCGTCAGGACCGTGCGGACGACCTCGACCAGCTTCATCGCCGGGGCCGGGTTGAAGAAGTGCATGCCGATCACGTCCTGCGGGCGCGAGGTGGCGCGGGCGCAGGCGACCACGGGCAGCGAGGAGGTGGTGGTGGCGAGGACCGCGCCCGGCTTGCAGACCTTGTCCAGCGTCGCGAACAGCTGCTGCTTGATCTTCAGGTCCTCGGCGACCGCCTCGACGGCCAGGTCGACGTCGGCGAAGGCGTCGTAGGAGCCCGCCGGGGTGATCAGGTCCAGGGTCTGGGCGGCGGCCTCGGCGGTCAGCCGGCCCTTGTCGACGGAGCGCGCCAGGGACTTGCCGATCCGCGCCTTGGCGGCCTGGGCCTTCTCCTCGCTGCGGGCGGCGAGGACGACCTCGTACCCGGCCTTGGCGAAGACCTCGGCGATCCCGGAGGCCATCGTGCCCGAGCCGGCGACCCCGACGGAGCGCACGGAACGGCCCGCGGCCTGCGTGTTCCCCTCGACCGGGGTCAGCGCGTCCGGCACGGTGGTGGCGCTGCCCGGCGCCTCGTACGTGTAGAAGCCGCGTCCCGACTTGCGGCCGGTCAGGCCCGCCTCGCTGAGCTGCTTCAGGATCGGGGCGGGGGCGTGCAGCCGGTCGCCGGACTCGGCGTACATGGCGTCGAGGACCGTACGCGCGGTGTCGATGCCGACGAGGTCCAGCAGGGCGAGGGGGCCCATGGGCAGGCCGCAGCCGAGCCGCATGGCCGCGTCGATGTCCTCGCGGGAGGCGTACCGGGCCTCGTACATCGCGGCGGCCTGGTTGAGGTAGCCGAACAGCAGCCCGTCCGCGACGAAGCCGGGGCGGTCGCCGACCGCGACCGGCTCCTTGCCCAGCTCGATCGCGAGGTCGGTGACCGCGGCGACGGCCTGCGGCGCGGTCAGCACCGAGGAGACGACCTCGACCAGCTTCATCGCCGGGGCCGGGTTGAAGAAGTGCAGGCCGAGCACGCGCTCCGGGCGGGCCGAGTCGGCGGCGAGCCGGGTGACCGACAGGGCGTTCGTGCCGGTCGCGAGGATCGTCTCGGGGCGGACGACGGCGTCCAGGTCGCGGAAGATCTGGTGCTTGATCTCGTACGACTCCGGGGCCACCTCGATGACCAGGTCGGCATCGGCGGCCGCGCCGAGGTCGGTGGAGGTGCGGACCCGGGCCAGGACGTCGGCGCGCTCCTGCTCGGTCAGCCGGCCGCGCTCCACGGCGCGGGCGGTGGCGGCCTCCAGGGCGGCGACGGACTTCGCGGCCTGGGCCTCGCTGATGTCGATGCCGATCACCTCGCGGCCGGCCTTCGCGAGGATCTCGGTGATGCCGGTGCCCATGGTGCCGAGGCCGACGACGGCGATCGTCTTGAGCTGGGACAGGGGGGTGTCGGACAGGGGAGTGGCCATCGCGGGACTCCAGGAATGAGGGTGACGACTGGGAATGCACCGGGTGCGCCACAAGGCGCACAACGGCGCGGGAGAAATGCGGGTGTTGTCGGGCTGCAAGCGCACACGCCCGGGGGGCGTCGCCGCGGGCGTGCACACGCCCGGGAGCGACTGATTCCGACCGGCCCTGTCCCGGAGCCGGGTCGTAATGCGGTACCGAGGTACCGAACCGACCACGCTCACGACGGCTGCGTCACCAAACCGTCGTCAGTGGATGTGCGAGTGGGTAACTCGCTCGTCTGAGCTTAACCGGCGAGTAACGAGCGCGCCATACCTGAGCCGGACCGAGTTTGTGATGTAGCTCCCTCCAGGGGCGCGACCCGCCTACGCTGGTCTTCGTGGACGAAGAGTTGCGATCGCTCACGGAACGCGTACGGCAGGAGTCGCGCGGCTCGGCTGGGTACGAGCGGCTGGCGGCGACCGAGGACCACGACGAACTGGCGGAGGTGCTCACCGCGCCGGGACAGCCGCTGTGGGCCAGGGAGCTGGCCGCGTTCCGGCTGGGTGTCGCCGGCGACCGGCGCGCCTTCGAGTCCCTGGTGCTGCTGCTCAACCACCGGGACCCGCCGCGCTGCGCCTCCGCCGCCTACGCGCTCGCCCGCCTCGGCGACCCGCGCACCGCCCGCGCGGCCGCCGCGCTCGCCACCAACGAACTGCGCGTCGCCTACGCCCTGCATCCGGTACGGCTCCTGGTCGAGCTGCGCGCCCCCGAGTCCGTGCCCGCGCTGATCACCACCCTGGAGCGGCGGCTGCGCCCGCACGACCCGTACCGGCGGGTGGCCCTGGCCTGCGTGGAGGGCCTCGGCACCCTGGGCGACGCCGACGCCCGCCGGGTCCTGAACGAGGCCCTCGCGCATCCGGCGCTCGCCGAGGCCGCGGTGCACGCGCTGGCCCGCATCCCGCAGCAGAAGCCGAGGTGACGCCCGCTCACAGCTCCCTGACGTAACGCACCTCGGGGACGGCCACGCCGTCCACGTCGAAGGGCTCCTCGGCGCCGTCCGCACGGAAACCGGCCCGCTCGTAGAAGCGGCGGGCGCGCGCGTTCTCCTTCAGGACCCACAGGAGCATGCGCGGGTACCCCGAGCACCGCTCGACCGACGCGGCCAGCAGCGCCCGCCCGATCCCGCTGCCGATGTGTGCGGGGTCGAGGTAGAGGGCGTACAGCTCGGAGTCCCCGGTGCGCACCTCACCGTCCCGGTACGGTCCGTGCGCCGCCCAGCCGACGATCCGGCCCTCCAGTTCGGCGACCAGGTTCACCACGGAGCCGTTCCCCTGCCCGAACCAGACCCGTCGCTTCTCGGCGTCCCGCGCCACGCTGAGCGCGTCGAGGTACGGCTGCGGCATGAACCCCCGGTAGGCGTGCTGCCAGCCACGGACGCGGATCTCCGAGACACGGTCGCAGTCGGCGAGAGCCATCGGACGGATGTACGGGAGCGGGTTGTCCATGGCGGCACCCTAGTGCCCCGACAGGCAACGTTCGCCCCGTCGCGACGCCCGGCACGCACTCTCGCCGCACCGGCCGAAAGCCCAAGTACGTCCAGTACGAGGAC
>NZ_JBSFHY010000022.1:0-160431 GCF_053597295.1 Streptomyces sp. NPDC001450 | reverse complement strand
GACACCGTGAAGGAGAGTGCGTGAGATGAGACGCGCGTACGCGATCCTGCTCGCCCTGTGCTGTGCGCTCGCCGCGGCCCTGGCGACCGCCGGACTCCTCAGGGCGCCACCGCGACACGAGAAGCCACCTCGACAGGCAGGAAGAGTGCTGTGCAAGTCCCTCTTTACCAAGCCAAGGCAGAGTTCTTCCGTATGCTCGGACACCCGGCGCGAATCAGGGTCCTGGAACTGCTGCAGCACGGCCCGGTCCCGGTGCGGGACTTGCTCGCCGATATCGAAATCGAGCCTTCGAGTCTCTCGCAGCAGCTGGCGGTCCTGCGCCGTGCGGGCATCGTCGTGTCCACACGAGAGGGATCGACCGTCAAGTACGAACTCGCCGGCGGCGATGTAGCCGAACTCCTGCGCTCAGCCCGCCGCATCCTGACTGAGCTTCTGGCCGGGCGGAACCAGCTCCTGGCGGAACTCCAGCAGACCGACATAGCCCCGCTGCAGGCAACAGCGCCAGTCAGAACTTCAGCCAGGTCTGCGCAAGGAGTGGTGTAAAACCGATCAAGGAAGTTGCACATGACGACAGACGCGACAGCGCCGCCCAACGTGCTCGCCGACTCAGTGCGGTCGGGATCGTCGTCCGTGCCCAGGGATCCGGTGATGCCGTCGATGCTCGAACAGTGACCGTCACAGACTTCTTGCCGCTGGTGCCGAGGGTGATGTCCTTGCCACCGTTGATGACCGCGTGCGAGAGGAACTGAAGAGGCCCGCCGAAAGTCTTCTGGCCGGGCCTGTTTGTCTTCGTGTCAGACGCCGCGCCATGCATGGGCGAGGACCCTGGACATCCGGCACTGAGCCCGCTCTGCCCTGTTCGCGCCGCTTCATCCGCACGCTCGCCGTCCTTTCCGTGGTTGCTGCATAACCGGGCCTCCATCGAACTCGCAATCTCTGTTGCAGGGTTGATTCGTGCTGCCCGGAATCGAAATATCCCTCTGCCCGAGCGGGCGCCGTGTCGTCGGTGTTGTGGCGGTCGCGCTTGCCGTGGCCGTGTCGGCCGGCTGTTCGGCGCAGGACGGCGAGCGGAGGCCGGCGGGTCGGCGCACTTCTTCGAAGCCGGCGCAGGCGGGATCCGAGCCGAAGGCCACACCGCAGGCGAGGCCGGAGCCGAAGACCGCCGCGCAGTTCGCCGCTCGCGCCCGGGAGGCCATGGGCGCCGAGAGGGGTGGACGTTCGCCCTGCGGGGCAGTGAGTGCCGTTCCAGGGGGGGACATCACGGTGAGTCAGGAGGTACGGGCTGACGACCGCGGCGTGTTCAGCGGGCGTGTGGCTCTGCCGTCCGGGGTGAAGTGACCTGCGCGACGGCGGGCGAGATGCGTGCCACCGCCCGCACCCGGCTGCCACCGGACTACTGCGAGCGCAGCCTGCGGGGCGTGGACTTCCTGATCGACGGGCTGCGCAAGGGCGGCGCCGACCGGGAGCGGGCGCGCCGCGAAGCAGGCTGACCGGCGCGCACTCCAGCGGTCGGGACGGCGGTTTGCGCGCAGAGTCCGGTTCGCCGCCTCGGTCGTCCCGACGCTCCCCCTCGGCCTCGGGCTCGGCCTCCGCCTCGACGAAGGCCAAGGGCAAGGCCACGGCCAAGGGCAACGCCTCCGCCTCGCCGAGTGCCGTCCCGGGTACGGCCGCCACCGCGCGACGCGCCACCGCCCCGCCCGCCGCCCTCGCCACCCCGAACTTCCCCGTTCCCGCATCCCCGGGTGACGCCACCCAGCTCATCACCGTGAAGGCCCGCCACGCCCGGTCGCGGTGCCGGCATCTTCCTGCGCGTCAACGGGAACGGCGCGACCGCGGGTTGTGTGTCCGTGCCACGCGCCACGATGGACCAGATCATGGGGTGGATACGGCCCGGTGCGCATCCGCGTATCGCCATTGGCCGACGGCGCCGCCGCGGGGGGTGACCGGCGAGGCCGCAGCAGGCTGTGACAAGGAGCCCGCCGCCGACTGTGACAAATCTGTGAGCTCCGGCGCTGATGACCGTGGGGCGTGGGACACGGGCGGCCGTGTCGCACGATGCGGATTCGAGGCGAGCGCGGGCACGGCCCGGGCTCGGTACGGATGAGGACGGTTCTTGGGCCACGGAAGGGAACCCCGCCGCGTACAGGCGTACGACGGGGAATTGGGCGCGGCCGTCGCACGGGCCCAGGACGGTGACGAGAACGCCTTCGCGGTGGCCTACCGGATCGTGCAGCCGGGCCTGCTCGGCTATCTGCGCGGCCTCGTCGGCGAGGACGCGGAGGACGTCGCGTCCGACGCCTGGCTGGAGATATCCCGCGACCTCGGCAGGTTCCGGGGAGACGGCGCCGGGTTCCGCGGCTGGACCGCGACCATCGCCCGGCACCGGGCCTTGGACCACCTGCGCAGGCAGCGGGTACGGCCCCGGGGGACAGCGCTCGAACAGGACGTACTGGAACTGCCGGGGCCGCACAGCACCCACGACCAGGCGCTGGAGTCCATCTCCACCGAGCGCGCCCTGGAACTGGTCCGGTCGCTGCCGCGCGACCAGGCCGAGGCCGTCCTGCTGCGGGTGGTCGTCGGCCTCGACGGCCCCTCCGTCGCGCGCGTCCTCGGCAAGCGCCAGGGCGCGGTCCGTACGGCCGCCTACCGGGGGCTGAAACGGCTCGCCCGCCAGCTGGGCGTCCAGGACCCGGCGGACTCAGGTGTGACGGATGACGGCTCCCGGACGCTGGGGGAGTCGAAATGAACGCTGACGGCCGCCAGCCGTATGGATTCTGCAGAGGCAGTGGGGCGAGGCCCCCGGCAGATCCGGGACGCCGGGCGGGCCGCACTAGGAACAGGATCGGGAACGGACATGGGTGAACGGCACAGCGGCGACGAGCCCGGCCGCCGGCGCGGGCACCCTGGCGGCACCGTCCTGGGGCCGGCGCCGGCCGACCGGGACATCGCCTTCGAGGCGCGGCTCGCCGCGGCGCTCAGCCCGGGCGGACCCCCGGGTGGCATCGACTCCGAGGCGGAGCAGCGCGCCGTGGCCGCGTTCCGCGCCGCCCGTGACTCCGGGGCGCACGCGTTGCGGACCAGGCGCCGGGACGACTGGAGGCCCCGGCAGGCGCGCGGCGCCCGGCTCTCGCTGAAGGCCACGCTCTCGGTGTTCCTCGCGAGCGTCACGCTGGGCGGCGTCGCCTTCGCCGCGATCGACTCCGTCGGATCCGGGAAGGGTGACGACGGGCAGCAGAAGGGGCCCTCGTCGAGCGCCCCGGGACAGTCGACCGCGGAGCCGCCCGCTCCCGGGTCCGCAGGCACTTCGGCGCGCCCCCACCACCCGCCCACCGCGAAGGACACCCTGGCCCACTGCCGCGCCTACGAGCAGGTCAAGGACCACGGCAAGGCCCTGGACGCGACGGCCTGGCACCGGCTCGTCGCGGCCGCGGGCGGCCAGGAGAACGTCGCCGACTACTGCGCCGAGCGGATCGCGCGCGCCGATCGTGCGAACAGCGACAAGGGCGACAAGACACGCAACAGTGGCAATGGGAACAGTAGTTCCGGCAGCGGCAACAGCGGCAACAGCAGCAATGGTGACAACAGCGGCAAGGTGGGCGAAAAGGCCGCTGACTCCGCCATCCCCGGTAGGTCCGGCGCGAAGAAGTAACGTCGTCCTCCACTGCCGGACGTGAGGATTCACTCGTCGACGTGAGGATTCACCCGCCGACGTGCGCATTCACGCGCCGTCGGACGTCAGGTCGACCGCGCCGTGAGACGTCAGGGCAACGGCCGGGGCCGCCACCCCCCACAGGAGAGGCCCCGGCCGTCGCGCTCACGGGCCGCCGTGCGGCCCGTACTTCCTTCAGCGTCGTGAGTGCGTTTTCTGTCACACCTGAGCACGTCACGAGTTAGTTGCATCTTCTACCGACCTGGACGGGAGAGGTTTCACGCCGTAACGTGCCTTTCGCGCCGACCGAAGACAGGCGTAAAGGGAGTGCGGTGCTGGGGGACGACGCGGAGCTGACCACCGCGGTGCGTGCGGCACAGGACGGGGATGAGACCGCGTTCCGTACGGTGTACCGCGCGGTGCACCCGAGGCTGCTCGGATACGTACGCACGCTGGTCGGCGACCCGGACGCCGAGGACGTGACGTCGGAGGCCTGGCTGCAGATAGCCCGGGACCTCGACCGGTTCAGCGGTGACGCGGACCGCTTCCGGGGCTGGGCCGCCCGGATCGCTCGCAACCGCGCCCTGGATCACATACGGATGCGCGGCCGCCGCCCCGCGATAGGCGGCGACGAGACGGAACTGACCGGCCGGGCCGCCGAGTCCGACACGGCCGGCGAGGCCATCGAGGCCCTGGCCACCGACAGCACCCTCTCGCTCATCGCCCGGCTTCCGCAGGACCAGGCCGAGGCGGTCGTGCTGCGCGTGGTCGTCGGCCTGGACGCCAAGTCCGCCGCCGAGACCCTCGGCAAGCGCGCGGGCGCCGTACGCACCGCCGCGCACCGCGGTCTGAAGCGGCTGGCGGAGCTGCTCGGTGACGATCCGGAATCGGCGGGCGCGCTCGACGCGCTCCCTCCCCAGCGAGAACCGCGTGGTCGTGCGGTGACGTCCGCAACTGTGACGCATACGCGTGCGAGGACGCAGAAGGACATGTGATGGCCGACGAGCACAACAAGTGGCTTACCCGTGATATGGCGGAACGTCTGCTGCGTGGTGAGTCGCTGGAAGCCGTCGACGCCTCTTCCTCTGACCAGGCGGAACGGCTCGCGAAGGCGTTGGGCGCACTCTCCGCCGAGGCGGCACCCGCGACCGGTGAACTCGCCGGTGAGCAGGCCGCGTTGGCCGCGTTCCGCAAGGCCCGCGAGGCGGCCGAGGCCGAACGCACCGCCGCCGCGCACGGCGACGGCATCCCCGCCGGGCGCTCCGGCCCGCCCGCGCGCGTCTCCGACGCGGGCCTGGTCCGCATCGGCGCCCCGACCCGTACCGGAATCCGCACCCGCCGACCGCGCTGGGCCCGCCCGGTGCGCCTCGCGCTCGCCGCGGCGGTGGCCGCGGGCATGCTCGGCGGGGTCGCCATGGCCGCAGGCAGCGGAGTGCTGCCGATCCCGTTCCACGACGACCACCCGGATCCCACCTCCTCCGTCTCCGCCGCCCAGAGCCCCGGGCAGCCGCACACCTCACCCACGCCGCAGTCCCCCGAGGGCATCCTCCCGAGCACGGACGCGCCCGACGGCGGCACGAGCGGATCCCTCGACCCGTCCGGCGGGGCCACCCACCAGGGCACGCACCCGGGCGCCACGCCCGGCTCCGGCGACGCCTCCGGGACCCCCGGCACCTGGTGGCAGGTCGCGGGCGCGGCCTGCCGCGACCTGAGGGACGGCAAGGAGCTGGGCTCCGACCGCAGGCGGGTCCTGGAGAGCCTGGCAGGCGGCTCCTCGCGGGTGACCACGTACTGCAAGACCGTCCTGGCGGGCCAGTACAGCTCCGGCGGTACGGGCAAGGGCACCGGCGGTGACGACGAGGGCGGCAAGGGCCGCGGAAGCGGCGACGGCGACAGCAAGGGCGACGGGAACGGCCAGGGCGGTGACGACGACGGTCACCCGGGCCGGGGCCACGGCCACCGCCACGACCGCCGGGGCCGCGCCGCCAGCCCCGCACCCTCGGCCTTCGCACCCCTCGGCCCGGACCGGAAGGCCGCGGGACCGGTGCCCTCGCCGAGCCCGTCCTACACCGCGCTCTGAGCTCTGCCCGCGCCTACCCCGCCTGTGACCTGCGGTTTTGTAAATCGCCAAAATTCTTTCGCGAGGGGTGTGACGTTTCCGGGCCCCGCGACGCAGTACTGAGTGAGCCGACTGGTCATCGGCCGTAGCACTGAGCCGGGGTTCCCCCCGTACCCGCGGCTCGTGCACCTGGCGCGGGCGGGACACGTTCCCCCGGTCCCGCCCGCGCCCCGCTTCCTCACCAGGAGACGACGACCTTGTCGCCGATCCTCACCTGTGCGAACAGCCGCGCGATCGCCGCCTCGTCCCGCACGTTGACGCATCCGTGCGAACCGCCCGCGTACCCGCGTGCCGCGAAGTCGTAGGAGTAGTGCACCGCCTGGCCGCCGCTGAAGAACATCGCGTACGGCATCGGGGAGTGGTACAGGGTCGACACGTGGTGCCGTGACTTCCAGTAGACGTGGAACACACCCTCGCGGGTGGGGGTGTACTGGGTGCCGAAGCGGACGGACACCGTCTCGACCGTGCGCCCGTCGATCATCCAGCGCAGCGTCCGGCTGGTCTTGCTGACGCACAGGACCCGGCCGGTCAGACAGCGCGGGTCGGGCGCGGCGGCCGGCTGCCCGCCCATCAGGTACAGCTCCCACCGCCCCGGCCGGTGCGTCATGGCCAGCAGCCGCTGCCAGGTGACGGTGTCCAGCTCACCGGTCCGCGGCAGCCCGCGCTTGCCCTGGAAGCCCCGGACGGCCTGCTCGGTCAGATCGTCGTACGTCCCCGTCGGCCCGTCGAACAGCCAGGCGACCTGGCGGAGCCGGGCCTGTAGCTCTCGCACGCCCGGGCCGCTGTCCCCGCGCGACCACAGCACCCGGGGCGCGGGCCGGGCGGGCTTGGCGGTGGGTGCCCTCTCGGCCGTCCGGGTGGGTTCTGGGGCGCGGCTGGAGGGCAGCTGGACCCGCACCGGCGGGCGGTGCTTGCCGTCGGCGTCCGGGGGCTGCACGGTGCAGCCGCAGAGCGCGGCGAGGGCGGCGGCCGAGACGAGTAGGACGGCTGGTCTCCCCGGGATCCTCATGCCGGGGATGTTTCCCCGCGTGACCGCCGCCGAACTACGGGGCATGGTGAGGAGGGACAAACCGTACTGCGGAGGCATCCATGGCGCGTGAGTCGGAGTCGGGGCTGCCGATCGAGCCGGTCTACGGGCCGGCGGACCTCACCGGCTGGGACCCGGCGGGGAAGCTGGGCGAACCGGGGTCGTACCCGTACACCCGCGGGGTGTACCCGACCATGTACACCGGCCGCCCCTGGACCATGCGCCAGTACGCCGGCTTCGGCACGGCGGTGGAGTCCAACGCGCGCTACCGGCAGCTGATCGCCCACGGCACCACGGGTCTGTCCGTCGCCTTCGACCTGCCCACCCAGATGGGCCACGACTCCGACGCGCCCCTCGCGCACGGCGAGGTCGGCAAGGTCGGCGTGGCGATCGACTCGATCGAGGACATGCGGGTGCTGTTCGACGGCATCCCGCTGGACAAGGTCTCGACGTCGATGACGATCAACGCCCCGGCGGCCCTGCTGCTCCTGCTCTACCAGCTGGTGGCCGAGGAGCAGGGCGTACCGGCGGACCGCCTGACCGGCACCATCCAGAACGACGTCCTGAAGGAGTACATCGCCCGGGGCACCTACATCTTCCCGCCGAAACCCTCCCTCCGCCTGACCGCCGACATCTTCAAGTACTGCACGGCCGAGATCCCGAAGTGGAACACCATCTCGATCTCCGGCTACCACATGGCCGAGGCGGGAGCGTCCCCCGCGCAGGAGATCGCCTTCACCCTCGCCGACGGCATCGAGTACGTGCGGACGGCGGTCGCGGCCGGTATGGACGTGGACGACTTCGCACCCCGGCTGTCCTTCTTCTTCGTGGCACGTACGACGCTGCTGGAGGAGGTCGCCAAGTTCCGTGCCGCGCGCCGGATCTGGGCCCGGGTGATGAAGGAGGACTTCGGCGCGCGGAACCCGAAGTCCTGGATGCTGCGGTTCCACACCCAGACGGCCGGGGTCCAGCTGACGGCCCAGCAGCCGGAGGTGAACCTGGTGCGGGTGGCGGTGCAGGCCCTCGGGGCCGTGCTGGGCGGCACCCAGTCGCTGCACACCAACTCCTTCGACGAGGCGATCGCCCTGCCGACGGACAAGGCGGCCCGGCTCGCCCTGCGCACCCAGCAGGTTCTGGCGTACGAGACGGACGTGACGGCGACGGTGGACCCGTTCGCGGGCTCCTACGCCGTGGAGAAGCTGACCGACGACGTCGAGGCGGCCGCGCTGGACCTGATGCGGAGGGTCGAGGATCTCGGCGGCGCGGAGGCGGCGATCGAGCGCGGCTTCCAGAAGGCCGAGATCGAGCGGAACGCGTACCGCATCGCCCAGGAGACGGACTCCGGGGAGCGGGTGGTCGTGGGCGTCAACCGCTTCCGGCTGGACGAGGAGGAGCCGTACGAGCCGCTCCGCGTCGACCCCGCCATCGAGGCACGCCAGCGGGAACGCCTGACCAGGCTGCGCTCCGAGCGGGACCAGGGGGCGGTGGACTCGGCGCTGGCCGCGCTGAAGAAGGCGGCGGAGGGGGAGGAGAACGTGCTGTATCCGATGAGGGAGGCGTTGCGGGGGCGGGCGACGGTGGGGGAGGTGTGCAACGCGCTGCGGGAGGTGTGGGGGAGTCATGTGCCGGCGGATGCTTTCTGAACCGTGTCCCCGGTAGATCTCGTGGAGGTGTTCCCGAAAGGAGGGTGCCGTGGCTGTGATGCTGCACGAGTCGTCGCTTTCCGATGCTGCCGACTGGCTCTGGGAGGAGCGAGGACTACGCGGTGCCGGACCTGGTCATTGTCGACGCCGACTCCCGAGACGCCCTCGTCGAGAAAGACTGCTACGCCCCGCACGTCTTCCGTCTGGTCTTGGGGGTGGCCTCCTCCAACTGGACCAACGGCACGGCCACCAAGGTCGATGTCTACACTGACCCGCCCCGAGCCGGAGTGTCGTACCCCCGTGCGACACTCCTCCTCATGTTCGGCGTCATCGACCTCCCCACCTACCTGGCCGGCCTCGTCCTGATCGTCCTGCTGCCCGGCCCCAACTCCCTGTACGTGCTCTCCGTGGCCGCCCGGCGCGGTGTGCGGGCCGGTTACACCGCCGCTGCCGGAGTGTGGTGCGGGGACACCGTGCTGATGACGCTGTCCGCCGCCGGAGTCGCCTCGCTGCTCCAGGGGAACGCCGTGCTGTTCGGGATCGTGAAGTACGCCGGTGCCGGATATCTGACCTGGCTCGCGATCGGGATGCTGCGGGCTGCGTGGGGGATGTGGCGGAGCCGGCGGGAGCAGGCCGTCGAGGAGGCCGCGCCGGTCGCGTCGGCCGAGGAGCGGCCCTTCCGGCGGGCCCTCGTCGTCAGCATCTTCAACCCCAAGGCGATTTTGTTCTTCGTCGCCTTCTTCGTGCAGTTCGTGGACCCGGGGTACGCCTACCCGGCGCTGTCCTTCGTGGTCCTCGGCGCCTTCGCGCAGCTCGCCAGCTTCCTGTATCTCAGCGCCCTGATATTCGGCGGCACCCGCCTGGCCGCCGCCTTCCGCCGCCGCAAGCGTCTGTCCGCGACGGCCACCTCGGCGGCGGGCGCCCTGTTCCTCGGGTTCGCGGTGAAGCTGTCGCTCGCCGGCGCGTGACGCTTCGCCGGGACTTGGCCGACGAGGCGGGGCCGTATGCCGGGTGCGGGTGGGTGGCGGCTGGTCGCGCCCCGCGGTGGAGCCGTACATCGATACAGCCCCGCGCCCCTTGGGTGGTTTCGCCTCACCGGGCGGCTGCGAAGGCTCCCGTCCGCGCCGCGTACTCCGTCAGTCCCTGGGCCGTCCTGCTCGCCCAGCCGACATAGCCGTCCGGACGGACCAGGAACAGGCCGGTCCCGTACCCTCCGGGAGCCGGGCCGCTGACGACCCGGACCTTCTCCGGTACCCCGGACGGCACCTCCGCACCCAGCGTCAGCAGCGTCCAGTGGGGCCCCCTGAACGCGTCGAAGAGGCGTACGCCGTCCACCGTGCCGTCGGGGGCCCGGTCGCCCGCCCGGACTTCGGACGGGGCGGTGCGCAGCTCCTCGGTCAGGGACGACTCCGGGTAGCCCAGCCCGAGCTGCACCGTGGCCTTCCCACGCTGGACCTCCCCGCGGTGCACGCCCGTCGACAGGCCCAGCATGGCCGCGGCGTTGGGGCGCCGTTCCTCCTCGTAGGTGTCGAGGAGGGCCTCGGGAGCCCCCTCGCGCAGCACCGCGCCCAGCTTCCAGCCCAGGTTGTACGCGTCCTGGACGCTGGTGTTCAGGCCCTGCCCGCCGGCCGGTGAGTGGACGTGGGCCGCGTCGCCCGCGAGGAACACCCGGCCCACCCGGAACCGGTCCGCCAGTCCGGTGCGCGGCCGGAACTCCGAGGCCCAGTGCAGCTCGGTGACGTCCTCGGCGTCGAGGTGCGTGTACGCGGCGACCAGCCCCCGGATGCCGTCGAGGGACAGGTCGATCTCCGTGCCCTCGGCGAGCTTCCCGGCCAGCTGGAAGACGTCCGTGCCGGCCAGCGGGCACAGCGCCACGCCGGTGCCGTCGGCCCCGGGGAAGGTGTGCCAGTACTCCCGGTCGAGCCCCTTCACCCGCACGTCCGCCACCAGGAACGGGCTCGGGTCGACCGTCTCCCCGGCCATGCCCACGCCCACCGCGCGCCGTACCGCCGAGCGCCCGCCGTCGGCCGCGACGACATACCGCGCACGGACGGCCGTACCGTCGGCGAACCGCACGCTCACGCCCTGCGCGTCCTGCTCCAGACCCGTCACCTCGCGCCCGAAGGCCACCTCGCCGCCCAGTTCCACCAGCCGCGCGTACAGGACCTCCTGGGTCCGCCACTGCGCGACCATCAGCGGCTCGGTGTACGGCGCACCCTCGTCCGCCTCCACCGGCTCGAACATCGGCTGCTCGCCGAGCCGCTCGCCGTCCTTCCAGATCATCCGCGCCGGGTAGGGGCCGCCGGCCGCGCGGATCGCGTCCAGCACGCCGAGGTCCTCGAAGACCTCCTGGGTGCGCGGCTGGATCCCCTTGCCGCGCGAGCCGGGGAAGAGCCCCTCCGCGCGCTCCACGACCAGCGCGTCCACGCCGCGCCGGGCGAGGTCGATGCCGAGGGTGAGGCCGGTCGGGCCGGCCCCCACGATCAGAACATCCATCACAATTCTCCTTAACGATGTTAAGTGCTGCCGCCCATGAGAGTGCCCTTAACGCTGTTAAGCTGTCAAGCGTGAGTACGGAACGACGCGCGCCCCTGGACCGCCGGCGGGTCGCGGACACGGCGCTGCGGCTGCTGAACGAGGTCGGCCTCGACGGGCTGACCCTGCGTGCCATCGCCAAGGAGCTGGACGTCAAGGCCCCGGCGCTGTACTGGCACTTCAAGGACAAGCAGGCGCTGCTCGACGAGATGGCGACGGAGATGTACCGGCGGATGGTCGCCGGCCTGGCGCTCGATCCCGCCGACAGTTGGCAGGAGCGGCTGCTCGGGACCAGCCGCGGGCTGCGCGCCGCCCTGCTCGGCTACCGCGACGGCGCCAAGGTCTTCAGCGGCTCACGCTTCACGGGGACGGACCACGCCCGGGAGATGGAGGCGCACCTGCGCGTCCTGACGGACGCCGGCTTCACCCTGGCGCAGGCGGTCAACGCGGCGCGGACCGCGAGCATGTTCACCATCGGGTTCGTCACCGAGGAACAGGGCGTGCAGCCCCTCCCGGGCGAGCGCCGGGAGGGGTACGACATCGAGGAACGCGCCCGGCGCATGGCCGACTTCCCGCTCGCGGCCGAGGCCGGAAAGGTGCTCTTCGACGACTACGACGAGCAGTTCGAGGAAGGGCTGGCGCTGGTGATCGCGGGCATCGAAGCCCGCTACGGGACCGGCTGAGCGAGCGGTCGGCTCCGGGCCGCGCGCGCCTTGCGGATCGCCCGCGTGACGACCGGCGGCAACAGGTCCACGGCGACCCGGCGGACCCGGCTGCCACGCCGGGGCGCGGGCCGGGCGGGCGGCGCCGCGGGAGCGGGTGCCGGTTCCGGTGCCGGCACGGACACAGCGGCCGGTGTCGGCTCCGGCGCCTTCGCCGCCACCGCGTGCTTGGAGGGCGGGAACGCCGGCGCGGCCATCCCCTTGGACTTCAGGCGGACGATCCGGTGCCCCGCGGCCTCCTGGACGCTCAGGTGACAGTCGGACCGCTCCCGCGCCATGTCCAGCAGCGCCTCCTGGACCGGCTCGGGATCGCCCCAGGTGCCGTAGAGCTTCTGCGTGCTCAGGCGGATGGGGTGCAGGCCCCGGTTGAGCACGGCCTCCCAGGTGGCTATGGACACACCGGGCGTGTGCTCGGAGCGGAAGTCGTCGAGGACGACGATGCCGTCGGGCTGCAGCAGGTCGCGGGCCGCCCCTATGTCGCCGTGCACGTGCTCGTACAGGTGCGAGGCGTCGATGTGCACGAACCGGCAGGAGCGAGCCTCGACCGCGTCGGGCACCAGGGAGCTGGGCCCCTGGAGCACCCGGGGCAGTTCGTCGTGGAAGGAGCGGTAGTTGTCCTCGAAGACGCGCCGGGTCAGCGCGCCGTAGGACTTGGTCGACTCGGCCCGGTTGGCGTCGTCCGCGGCGTCGCCCTCGAAGAGGTCGCACACGGTGTACTTCTCGCCCGGCTGCTGGTGCCGGCCGATGAAGATCGCGCTCTTGCCCATGTAGACACCGACCTCCAGGAGGTCGCCGTGGGCTCCCCCGGCCTCCTGCCGGTTCAGGAACCAGTCGAAGAGCAGCTGGTCGAGCACCGGGAACCAGCCGGGCACGTCGTCGAGACGGTGGGGCGGTCGGGTCGCTTCCTGGATGGTGGCCATGAGGCGGAGGCACTCCCTCGGTACGGCAGTCTGTGAGATCTCTGCGGGCAGCCTGTGGCGCGGGGGGCGGGGCACTACGGTGCCTGCCCCCAGGGCCGGTTCAAAACCCAAGGCGAGATGAACGGCTGCCCAACTTCCGGCCACGGAGCGCTCGCTTCAGCCGCGGACCGAGCGGCTCCTCCACGAACCGGTGCAGCAGCCACGCCAGCAGCAGCATGCCGAGCACCGTCGCCACCAGCGTCGGCCACGCGGGCAGACCGAGGCCCCGGTGCAGCACCCGGATCACGAACCAGCCCAGGTGCTCGTGGACCAGGTAGAACGGGTACGTCAGCGCGCCGGCCGTGGCCAGCCGGCGCCAGTCGGCCCGGCGGGTCCAGCCCAGCGCCACGGCCGCCACGGCGGCGAAGGCGAGGGTGACGATCAGCAGGATGACGTACGGACTGCGCACGAAGTCGCCGTGCGCGCCCGTGTGCCACAGCCCGCGCGTGGCGTTGCTCTGCCCGAGCAGCCAGGAGACGGCCACGATGCCCCACAGCAGCAGGTCGCCGCCGAAGCGGTGGATCAGGTAGAGGGCGAGACCGCCGACGAAGAACGGGGCGTAGTCCGGCATGACCAGCTGGTCGGTCAGCGCGTTGCCGGACGTGCGGCACACCACCGCCGCCAGCGTCCACACGCAGCAGAACAGCACCACCCGGCGGTAGGTGACCCCGCGCAGGACGACGAGGAGGGCGAACAGCGCGTAGAAGCGCACCTCGACCCAGAGCGTCCAGCACACCCCCAGCACGCGCGGGGCGCCCATGGGCTGTTGCAGCATCGTCAGGTTGACCAGGAACTCGTCCAGGCGGACCGGGTGCACGACGGCCGGCAGGGCGAGGGCCGCACCGGTGACGAGCGCCAGAGCGACCCAGTACGCGGGGTAGAGGCGGGCGACGCGGGAGCGGAAGAAGTCGCCGAGGGTGCGGCCCCAGCTGCTCATGCAGATGACGAAACCGCTGATGACGAAGAAGAACTGGACGCCGAGACAGCCGTAGGCGGCCACCTGGGACAGGGTCGGGAAGAGGCGGGCCGGTGTCTCGTGCCAGGACGCGGAGACCGTGCCGCCGCGTCCGGCGTAGTGGTAGAGGCAGACCATCAGCGCGGCCACGAGCCGCAGGCCGTCCAGGGCGAGCAGGCGGCCCCGGCGCGACGGGGCGGGAGCCGGTGCGGGTGCGGGGGGAGCGGGAGCGGTGGCGAGAGCGGGGGACGAAGCAGCCATGATGCTCGGCGCCTACCCGACGATCCGCTGATCATCTCGGGTTCTTTTGTGAAAGTCCCCGGCACGAGGGAGCCGTTCCACCGTCACCTGGCGGAATCACAGGAATGAAGTGATTGACGGTCTAACCATTCTCTTAACTGGCCGGATTCGTTAACCCGGTGGTCGCTTTGGCTTCCTGGTTTCTCCATCCACCCCCACGCTTTCGCAAACCCACGGCATGCCGCCGTAAACACCGTATTTGCTTGGCAAAACCAGGAGAGCGCGCGAGGCCGTCCAGGCCTACGAGCGCTACCTGGAGCTGACCGACGAGGACGGCTTCGGCGTGGCCGCCCGGATCACGGGCCTGCGCCGCGCCGCCGAACGCGAGCGCGAACTGCTCGCCCTGCTGCAGCGCCAGTGCCCGCGCGCCACCGACTTCGCCCGTGGCCCCGCCACCGACGTCAGTGGATCAGCCTCGGCGAGTTCCGTAACCAGATCGCCGGCAAGTCGATCTGCCTGATCGCCGACTCCGGGCGCGTGGGCGAGAGTTCGATGCGTGCCCGGATCGACGGCTTACCTAGGGCCTGGCCCTGCACACCCTCGGCGACTGGGGCCACCCGGCTCGTCTTCGGCGGGGTCTCCGGCGACTGGAAGCACTCGCTGCGCAACCGCCTGGTGCCCGGCGCCCAGCGACGAGATCCGCGAGACGTACGCAAAGACCCGCCTGGTCATCGGCATGCGCGGGCGCGCCGGGATGATCCCCTTCGGGGTCGGCACGCCCATCATCAGCCTGATCTCGCACCCGAAGACGGCGTACTTCCTCAGCGACATCGAGCGCCCCGAGTGGGATGTCTCCGTCCACGAGAAGAACCTGGGCGCGGTGCTCACCGAGCGGGCGCTGGACATCCTGGACCACCACGGCCGGACCGTCGCCGACGTGCACGACCGGCAGGAGCTGCTGTGGAAGGTCACGCAGGAGAACGCGGCCCGGATCCGCCCGATCCTGGGCCGCTGAGCAGCCGAAAGGGCGGGCCCGTGACAGGCCCGCCCTGGGCGGCCGGCGAGCGGGGGGTGGGGTTCAGCGGCGTACGACCCGGCGCAGGTTGCGTGCCTTGCGCGCCACCCGGCGGACCGTGGCGTTGCGAGGGATGAACGACAGCTGGGCGGGTACCCCGCCGGGCAGCGCCAGCGAGGTCAGACGCTTGCGCTTGAAGTAGCGCAGGGTGTGCGGGTTCAGGTTCCGGGCGAGGTACCGCTCGGTCTCCTCGCGCAGCCTCGGAAGGATCTTCGGCTGCATCGCGAAGCCCACCGCACGCACCAGCGCGCCCAGCGCCTCCACGTCCATGCCCCGGCGCTGCTCGGTGACGGCCTCGCGGTCGCCCAGCTCGGGCAGCAGCGCGTCGACCACGGTGACCGGCACCCGGTTGCTGTTCTCGAACGGCGTCAGCCGCTCCAGCAGCAGATCGGTGCCGACCCGGGCGACCGGCACGCCGTACAGCGCGGAGGCGGTGAGCAGCGCGGTGGAGAAGCAGCCGACGACCAGCGCGGGACGCATCCGCTGGTACACCACCTCGGCGAGGACCGGCGTGTCCAGCACGGTCAGCTCCACCTCGAGCTGCTCCGCCTCCTGCTCCAGGGTGCGGGTGAAGCGGGCCGGGGCGGTGGGGTGCGGCTTGAACACCACCTTCGTGTGCCCGAGGGCGACCGCGCCCTTCAGCATCCGCACATGCAGGTTCTCCTCCTGCTCGGCGGTGAGGATGTCCAGCGCGGAGAGGTACTGCCCGAGCAGCAGCGCGGGCTCCTCGATCTCGGGCAGGTCGTCGCCGAGCGGGGCGAGTTCGGCCAGCACCTTGGTGAAGGCCTGGGTCGGCACGATCTCGCCCGGGACGCCGAACTCGGTGAGCAGCAGCGGCTTCAGGCCCGGCACCAGGTCGAGGTGGAGCACCCGGTCCACGCGGGTGCCGACCAGCGGGTCGATCTTGTTGCGGGTCGGGCCGTAGCTCATCAGACCGTCGGCGTAGACGGTGACCGGGGCGCCGGTGAAGATCTGGGCGAGCGCCAGCGACGGGTTGACCTGGATCGACTCGACGGCCAACTCCACGTCGTCGTCGCCCAGTTGCCACTCGTGGCGCAGATACCGCTCCCAGAGCGGCATGTCGTCCACCCGGGGCGCCCAGCCGCCGGGGTGGAAGGGGAAGATCGTCTCGTTGTACGAGATCACGTCGTCGAAGCGCTCGCGCAGCCGCTCGAAGCCGGGCATCTCGTCCAGGCCGGGCGTGGTCTCGGGCGTCGCGGCGTTGTTGCAGACCAGCAGGATGCGCCGGCCGGCCGGGCCGAAGCAGCCCGAGTCCAGGGCGGCGGCGATGGTCGCCGTGCCGTACAGCGTCGACGCCTGGAAGATCTGGGTGGTCACGCGGCGACCCCCGTCGGAGCGGGACGGCGGCGCAGCCGGCGCAGCCTGGTGGCGCGCTGCAGGTCCATGGAGTCCAGGGCTTCGTCCAGCACGTCCTGCGGCATGCGCCGCAGCGCCCCGGCGCTCAGGGATTTCAGTTTCTTCGCCACCGCGGGCTCGAACCTTTCGATGGATCCCAGGTGATGGGAAATGATGGCGCAATAGGTACGCACGGCCTTCGGCAGGAGCACGTCGGCATCCGGGTCGGCGGCGGTTTCCGCGATCACCTGATCGAACGCGCGAATGAAATCGAGCTGCCGGACATCACCGATCTGGGTGAGTGACGAGGCCACGCCGCGCCGGTAGAACACGCCGAGCATGCTCACCGCGGCGAAGGACTCCGCCTCCCGGTGCAGCTTCCAGATCCACGGCCGGTCCTCGGCCGTGCGCAGCCCGTCGGTGAAGTGCAGCAGCCCCTTGTCCACCAGCCGGCGGTGGTAGACGCCCGCCCAGGCGTATGCGTAGTCCACGGAGGTGGAGCGGTCCGCGGGCAGGATCGCCTCGCGCGGGTTCAGCACCACGTTCCGCCGGCCGACCGGCACCCGGTGCACGGTGCGCGCCCGCGCCGTGCACTGCACGTGATCGGTGCGCACGAAGTCGCAGCCCAGCCCCTCGACGGCGTCGACCAGCTTCGGGAAGTAGCCCGGGGCGAGCCAGTCGTCGCCGTCCAGGAAGGTCAGGTACTCGCCGCGCGCCCGGTCGATGCCGGTGTTGCGGGCGGTCGCCAGCCCTCCGTTCTTCTCGTGCCGGACCAAGACCGCGCCTGGCAGCTCGCGCTCCGCGCGCGCGAGAATCTCTGGTGTCCCGTCGCGGGAACAGTCGTCGACGAGAATGAATTCGAAGTCCTCACGCGCGTTCGCACTGAGGCTCCTCAGGGTGTCGGGCGCGTATTGCTGCACGTTGTAGAACGGCACGATGACGGAGAGCTTGACCACGTGGGGGACGTTAGGACGAAGCCCGTCATTCGTCTTGACCGTCGGCTTGATGCCAGGTGAACGACGCGTGGCGAAGCTGTGAACTGGGCTTTTTTCCGGCCGGATCACGGCCTGATTCGCCATTCGGCGATGTGCTGTTAACCGTTTGTTGCATTCAGGTTGGGCGGAACCTCGGAATGCCTTCCTAGCGTCTTCGACGTGCCAGCCAGTGCAACGAAGTCCCTGCGGGTCGCCGTCCTCGCGGATTCCGACACCCGGTGGAAGTGGGGCGCGCTCACCGCGCAGCGCGTCACCCCCACCGGCGCCGAGATCCGGCTCGACGGCTACCTCCTGCGGGGACGAGCCACCCCCACCGCCCGCCAGCTCGAGGAAGTCGGCGTCCGAGCGGACTCACTCCGCGAGGTGACCGGCGTCGAGTTCCTGCGCGCCATGAGCGAGCAGTCGTACGACGTCCTCGTCCTCGCCCTGGTCGGCGGCGGTGTGCAGGCGATGCTGCACGGGCTGCGAGGCGCCTGGGGCTCGGGGAAGCGTCCCGTCGTCGTCACCGGCTATGTCGGCGTCGTCTACGAGAAGCTCGCCGACGGGCTGCTGCTGCGGCACGGCGCGGACCTCGTCCTCGCCAACTCCCGCCACGACGCGGACCGTTTCCGCGCCGTCTATGAGGGAGTCGGCGCCGACGCCTCCGCGGTGACCGAGGTCGCGCTGCCCTTCCTCGGCGGAGAGCCGTACACCGGTGAACACGAGCCCTACACGGTCGTGTTCGCGGCCCAGCCCTCCGTCCCGGACAGCCGCAAGGACCGTACCTACCTGCTCAACCGGCTGATCGAGCACGCCCGCAGGCACCCCGAGCGCGAGGTGCTGCTGAAGCTGCGCTCCAAGCCGGGTGAACACACCACCCACATCGAGGAGTTGCCGTACCAGAAGCTGGTCCAGGGCAAGGACGTGCCCGCCAACTTCCGTCTGGTGTACGGCCACATGGGCGAGGTGCTCGACCGCACCGACCTGCTGGTCACGGTCAGCTCCACGGCCGCCCTGGAGGCCCTGCACCGCCGCATCCCGACGGTCGTCCTGACCGACCTCGGCGTGCGCGAGGTGCTCGGCAACCACCACTTCACCGGCTCCGGGTGCCTCGCCTCCTGGGACCAGCTCGACGCCGGACACCGCCCGGCGCCGAACGAGGAGTGGGTGGCCCGGCAGGGCGTCGCTGCCGGGGGTAACCCCTCCGGTGGAGGCTCCTACGACTCCCATTTCGCTGCGGCCCGCGAGCGCATCGCGAAGCTGCTGGACCGGCCAGGGGGGCTGCCGCCCCTCACGCCCTACTACACACCCGAGACCGCGCCGGGCTATCTGCCCGGCATCCTCGCCCGCCACCACCTCGGCCCCGACGGCGCCCCGCTGCCCGGCGCACCCGCCGTCGACAAGGAGCCAGGACCCGTCCGCCAGATCGTGCGCCGGGCCGCGCGCGGCGCCTACCGCCACGGCGTGCAGCGCGTGGCCCCCGTGATCCGACGAATGGGAGAGCTGTGAGCGACCGGATCCCACGGCAAGGAGTGGAGCACATGACCGACGCCAACCCCGACGCACCCGCGGTGCGCCGCGTGCTCGCAGTGATCCCGGCGCGCGGCGGCTCCAAGGGCGTCCCCGCCAAGAACCTCGCCTCCGTCGGCGGTGTCCCGCTGGTGGCCCGCGCGGTGCGCGAGTGCCGCGCCGCCCGGCTGGTGACCGACGTGGTCGTCTCCACCGACGACCAGGCCATCGCGGCCGCCGCCCGCCAGGCCGGCGCCGAGGTCGTGCTGCGCCCCGCCGCCATCGCCGGCGACACCGCCACCTCCGAGGCCGCCGTCCTGCACGCCATGGACACCCACGAGGCCCTGCACGGCGCGGCCGTCGACGTCGTCCTGCTCGTGCAGTGCACCAGCCCGTTCATCGTCCGTGAGGACATCGACGGGGTGGCCGGCGCCATCGTCGAGAACGGCGCCGACACGGCCGTGACCGTGGCCCCCTTCCACGGCTTCATCTGGCGGGACGAGGCGGACGCGCCGGTGCCGGTACCGGCGCCGGTCGCCACCGGCTCGGTCGCCGAGGACACCGACTCGGCCTCCGTGGGCGGCGGTTACGGCGTCAACCACGACAAGTCCTTCCGCCCGCGCCGTCAGGACCGCCCCCAGGACCTGCTGGAGACCGGCGCCGCCTACGCGATGGACGCGGCCGGCTTCCGCGAGCACCGGCACCGCTTCTTCGGCCACACCGAGCTGGTCCGCACCGACCCGTCCCGGGTGCTGGAGATCGACGACCCGCACGACCTGGCCCGCGCCCGTGCGCTGGCCCCCCTCTTCGACGCGGACCGGCCCGGCGCCCTTCCCACCTACGACGACATCGACGCCGTAGTCCTCGACTTCGACGGCACCCAGACCGATGACCGGGTGCTGATCGACTCCGACGGACGGGAGTTCGTCTCCGTGCACCGCGGAGACGGACTCGGCATCGCCGCCCTGCGCAGGAGCGGTCTGAAGATGCTGATCCTGTCCACGGAACAGAACCCGGTGGTCGCCGCCCGCGCCCGGAAGCTCAAGCTCCCGGTGCTGCACGGCATCGACCGCAAGGACCTCGCCCTCAAGCAGTGGTGCGAGGAGCAGGGCATCGCGCCGGAGCGCGTGCTCTACGTCGGCAACGACGTCAACGACCTCCCGTGCTTCGCCCTCGTCGGCTGGCCCGTGGCGGTCGCGAGCGCCCACGACGTCGTACGCGGCGCCGCACGCGCGGTCACCGCCATCCCCGGCGGTGACGGCGCGATCCGAGAGATCGCCAGCTGGATCCTCGGCCCCTCTCTCGATTCCCTCCCCAAGTAAGGACATCCCCCGATGAGCACCAACTCCCGTATCCGCACCTTCGGTACGCGCGAGGCCGGCCCGGGCCGCCCCGTCTACATCTGCGGCGAGATCGGCATCAACCACAACGGTGAGCTGGAGAACGCGTTCAAGCTGATCGACGTGGCCGCCGAGGCCGGCTGCGACGCCGTGAAGTTCCAGAAGCGCACGCCGGAGATCTGCACCCCGCGCGACCAGTGGGACATCGAGCGCGACACCCCCTGGGGCCGGATGACCTACATCGACTACCGCCACCGCGTGGAGTTCGGCGAGGACGAGTACCGCCAGATCGACGAGTACTGCAAGGAGAAGGGGATCGACTGGTTCGCCTCCCCGTGGGACACCGAGGCGGTCGCCTTCCTGGAGAAGTTCGACGTGCCCGCCCACAAGGTGGCCTCCGCCTCCCTGACGGACGACGAGCTGCTCCGCGCCCTGCGCTCCACGGGCCGCACGATCATCCTGTCCTCCGGCATGTCGACCCCGAAGCAGATCCGTCACGCGGTCGAGGTCCTGGGCAGCGACAACATCCTGCTCTGCCACGCCACTTCGACGTACCCGGCGAAGGCCGAGGAGCTCAACCTCCGCGTCATCAACACCTTGCAGGACGAGTACCCGAACGTCCCGATCGGCTACTCCGGCCACGAGACGGGCCTGCAGACCACGCTGGCCGCCGTCGCCCTCGGCGCCGCCTTCGTCGAGCGTCACATCACCCTCGACCGCGCCATGTGGGGCTCGGACCAGGCTGCCTCCGTCGAGCCGCAGGGCCTCACGCGCCTCGTCCGTGACATCCGCACCATCGAGGCCTCCCTCGGTGACGGCGTCAAGAAGGTCTACGACTCCGAGCTGGGCCCGATGAAGAAGCTGCGCCGCGTCGCCGGTGTCGTCGCCGAGGCGGAGATCGCGGCGGCGGCGGGCGAGCCGGTCGCGGTCTGAGTGCCCTGATCGCCTTACATGCCCTACGACGGGACGGTCGTACGACGATGAGCCCCCGCGCCGGTCAGGCCGGCCACCCCGCCCACACGCTCGCCTTCGTGGAGAGCCCGGTACAGCTGCTGAACGTACTGGAGTGGGCTCACCTCCACGGCCTGCGCGGCGCTCCCGAGCCGGTCCGGCTGTCCGTGCCCGCACAGGCACGGCGGTCGCCGGACGGTGCCCAGGCGCACGCCGGCGCGGAGCTCACCGTCGTCGTCCTGTCCCCGACCGACCCCATGACCCGGGGCCAGCTGCGCCGCATGGCGGACCTGGCCCGGGACGAGGGGTACCGGGTGCGCTGGGAGGAGGCGCGGGGCGGTACGACCGCGCCCTTCCACACGATCGGCGGCCTGGCGGGTTCCCTCCGCCGGGCCGACCGCATCGTCATGGGAGACCCGTTCTCCCGCTATGTACAACTGCTGCTGACGATCACCCGGGCCCATGACCTGGTCGTCGTCGACGACGGCACGGCGACGATGGAGTTCGTCGCCCAGCTCGCCCGGGGCGAGCGCCTGGTCCGCTGGCACCGCAAGGGCGGCCGCCCCGGAGCCAGGGACCTGCTCTTCGCCCCCGTCTCCTCCTCGGCCCGCCGCCGCCTCACACCGAGCGACCGCCGCCGCGTCGAGGTCTTCTCCTCCATGCCCGTGACGGAGACCCCCGAGGGCGTCACGGTCACCACCAACGACTTCGCCTGGACCCGCGCCCGCTTCGGCCCGCCGCGCATCACCAAGGGCGCCGACATGGTGGGTACGTCGTTGGTCGAGACGGGCGTGGTGGACGGCGACCGTTACCTGGAGGCGGTGCGATCCCTCGCCAGGGCCCACGGCGCGACGCGGTATTTCGCTCACCGCCGCGAGCACACCGACAAGCTGCACCGCCTGGCCACCGAGACGGGCCTGGAGATAGTCCGCCCGGATCTGCCGTTGGAGCTGATCGCCCGCCGTGGTCCGATCGGCCGTACGATCCTCAGCTTCCCCTCGACGGTCGTGCACACCCTTCCGTTGGCGCTGGCGGGCACGGGCGTCCGTGTGGCCGTCTGCGACATCGACCCGAGCTGGCTGACGGAGAACGCCTCACCTCGGGCGCAGGGGTTCCTGTCGGGGGTTACGGGGACGGCGAAGGATGTGCATCGGCTGGCGGCTGTGGGGTTGGCCTAGCTTGATGCTTTCAGGGCCTCGATGAAGGGGGCGAAGGATTCGGCTGGGAAGGTCAGGGTGGCTCGGCTCGGGGCCTTCGTGTCGCGGACGGCGACGTGGCTGGGGGAGTTCGCGATCTCCACGCAGTCGTTGCCGTCGCCCTCGCCGGAGTAGGACGACTTCCGCCAGTTTTCCATGCGGTGCCTCACAGTTCCTCTGTCAGCCGGTGGATGAAGTCACGGGACTGGTCCGGTTCGAGTGATACGGCCTCCACCCTACGGAAGCGCGTTCGATAAGTCTTGAGCTGAGCCTCGGAGTCGATGAGAACTGAGCCATGAGGCGCGTCCCGCACCACTGTGTCCAGCTTGGGCAGGGGGCCGCCCACGTACCTCATTGTGCTGGAGGCCACGGCGAAGCCGTCCAGGTCAAAGGGAATGACGCGCAAGGTGATGTGGTCCGCTTCGGAGAGTTCGAGGAGCCGCGCGAGTTGGGCCCTTGAGGTGGCGCGGTCGCTGACTCTGATCCGAAGTGCAGCCTCATGGATCACCGCCTCGTACGGGATGGTGATCTCCTGGCGTGCCTTTCGATGCTGGATGCGCAACTCAAGCTCATCCCGGGTGAGTTCAGGCAGCCTGGACGAGAAGACGGCACGCGCGTAATCCTCCGTCTGTAACAGGCCCGGCACGTACAGAATCGCCACGTTGCGCTGGAACCGGGCGTGGTGCTCCAGTTCGGACAGGTCCAGGAACGACGTGGGCAGCAGGCCCCGGTACTCCTCCCACCAGCCGCGTGTCCGATCGGTGGCCATCGCCACCAGTGCGTCGATGAACTCCTCGTCCGTGCAGGCGTAGTGCGAGGCAAGGCGACGCAGTCGCTGCTCGCTCACTCCCGCGAACCCGGCTTCGATCTGGCTGATCTGGACCCGATTCGTGCCAAGCAGCGCCGCCGCCTCGATGGCGGTGAGCCCTGCCGCCTCGCGGAGCCTGCGCAGCTCGACCCCCAGTCGCATCTGACGTGCGGTTGGCTCGCGCCTGAGGACCATCAGTTGCTCCTTGGTTCAACGTGTCCGCCAGTGCGGCTCGTTCGGGGGCAGATTACGCGATCGGCTTGCTCTGTCTTACATGAAAGACCTACCGTCAGTGACGCGACGCACACGCAGCGGAAGCGCACCGCTTCGCCGTGCCATGACGGCTGCGGCAATGCCACCGCGCGTGAATTGCGCTTTCACTGAACGGAGTTGAGGCATGCCTGAATCCTGGGACTACACGCTGTACATCCCGAACGACCTCAGAGCGGTCACCATCTGTCGCCGGACCCTGCGCCTGATCCTGACGATGCACGACCTGATCGGGCTGGTGGACATGGCGGAACTCCTGGCGACGGAGCTGGTCTCCAACGCCGTACGGCACACGAAGGGGCCGGCGGCGTTGAGGGTTCGTCGCTCCCCGGAGGGGGTGGTGTGGATCGGGGCGTGGGACACGGACCCCGGGCCGCCGGAGCCTCCGCGGCCGCTGGAGCAGGTTGAGGAGTTGGAGGAGGGGCGGGGGCTGGGCTTGGTCAGGGCGTGCGCGGACTTCTGGGGTTGGCAGCCGTCGGCCAGGTTCGGGAACCGGGGGAAGTTCGTGTGGTGTGAGCTGGGGGCTGCGTGATGGTGGGTTCTTCGCATGAGGCGCTGCACCGGATCTTCCAGAAGGATCCGGCGCTGCTGACCCGGGCGTTACAGAGTGTGTTGGACGTGCCGTTCCCCGAGCCTCGGAAGATCGCCGCGCTGAACGTGGACCTGACGGAGATCGAACCGGTCGAGCGGCGGGTGGACACGCTACTGCGGGCGGAGACGGACGAGGGCACGTATCTCCTGGTGGTGGAGTCGCAGGGGAAGGTGGACAACCGCAAGCGGGGCAGCTGGCCGTGCTACCTGTCCTACCTGTCCTACCTGTACGAGAAGTACCGCTGCGAGCCCGTGCTCATCGTCATCACCCAGAGCAGCGCCACGGCACGCTGGGCCTCGCAGCCCATCCGTTGATGACGGCGATCCAGTACTTCTGGCGACACCCGCTGGCCGAGCAGGTGCGCGAGGAAGGCCGCGAAGAAGGTCGGGCCGAGGCCAAGGCCGAGATGATCCTCCACATCCTGGAATGGCGCGGCCTCTCGGTGACCGACACTGCCCGCGAACGCGTGGAGGCTTGCACTGATCTGGACCAACTCGAGGCCTGGTCCCAGCTGGCCGTGAACGCCACGGACGCGGCGGAGCTGTTCGCCGAGGAGTGAGCGGGGCTGGGGTGGGCCGCCCGCTTCTTGGCCAGTGCCTCCGCGAGCCGAGTCAAGGGCGCTCCCGCGTCGCCTTCGGCGATCGGTCTGCGGCCGACCCTTGACACGGCTCGCTCCAGCACGGGGAAGAAGCGAGCGGGCGGCCGGGGGAAACTGGGCGGCTTGGCTCTGTCGGCCCCTGGGGCCGGCTGCGTTCGTGCCGTTGGCTGAGGGGCGCGGCAGCGCTGTGGCGGCATGCCGGGTGGGATTGGCGGCCTGCGGGTGGTGGATTCGTCCCAGGGAGTGGGGGCGATGGTTGGCTGGGAGGTGGCGAGTGGTGGATTTGGGCGGGGCGGGGTGGGCAAGACTCGCAGGTCAGGCTGGTGGCTCGGGGTGAGGGTGGCGCAGATCCACCAATCACCGCCCTCGTGTGACGGGAGAGGCTGACGGGGTCCCAGGATCAGGCACCACGTTAAGATCCCTGCGCCGCAGACGAGTTGAGTGACACGGGGGATCGATGGACGGCACCGGCATGCCCGAAGGAGCTTTTCAGGCGCTGGCCGAGGATGATCCGCGGGTGATCGCCGGGTATCGGCTGGTCGCCCGGCTCGGGGCGGGTGGGATGGGCAAGGTGTATCTGTCCCACACGCCGGGCGGGCGTCCGGTCGCGATCAAGGTGATCCGGCCGGAGTTCGCGGAGGATCCGGAGTTCCGGCGGCGGTTCGCGCAGGAGGTGCGGGCGGCCGAGCGGGTGCAGGGGCTGTACACGGCGCCGGTGATCGACAGTGACACCGAGGGTCCGCAGCCCTGGCTGGCCACCGCCTACGTCTCCGGGCCCACGCTCGCCGTGGCGGTCGCCGAGCACGGGCCGCTGCCCGCCTCCACCGTCCTGCTGCTCACCGCCGGCGTGGCCGAGGCTCTCCAGGTCGTGCACGGCGCCGGTATCGTGCATCGCGACCTGAAGCCGTCCAACGTGCTGCTGGCCGCGGACGGCCCGCGAGTGATCGACTTCGGCATCGCCCGCGCCGCCGACACCACCGCGCTGACCAGTAGCGGGGTCACGGTCGGCACGCCCGCCTTCATGTCGCCGGAACAGGCGGCGGGGCGGGCCGTGGGTCCGCAGTCCGACGTGTTCGCCCTCGGCCAGGTCGCCGCCTTCGCTGCTTTGGGCAGGTCCGCCCACGGGGACGGACCTTCCCATGCCGTGCTCTACCGGATCGTGCACGAGGAGGCGGACCTCACCGGACTGCCCGCCGAGCTGACCGAACTCGTACGCCGGTGCCTCGCCAAGGACCCCGACACCCGCCCCTCGCTCGCCGAGGTCCTCGCCCTGTGCAGCGCCGCTTCCGGCACCCCGCAGCTGCGCCGGCCCGAGGACTGGCTGCCGGGCGCGGTGACCACCGTCATCGCCGGCCGTTACGACGCGCCTCTGCCCGCGCCTGTGCCACCCCAGCAGCCTCCGACAGGGCCCGGCGGGACATTCGTACCCGCCGCGCCGCGGCACCCCCCGACGGTCGCGTCGGGGGCGCCCGACCCGTACCAGCCGACGGCCGTGTCCCCGTCGGCTCCGGTGCCCCAGCAGCCGCCCATGGCCCGTCAGCAGCCTCCGGCGGTCTCCTCGCACCCCCACTACGCGCCGACCCAGGCCGCCCACCCCGTTCAGCCCCTTCAGCCGGTGAGCCGCCCCGTCCGACGCCCGAAGGCCGGGGTCGTCCTCGGCTGTGTCGCGGGAGCCGTCCTGCTCATAGCCGCAGTCGTCGGCTACCTCGGCAACCTCGGCGGCGGTTCCAGTTCCAGCAACGGTGGCGACGCGAAGTGGGCCGGCACCTCCGGTGCGCAGGCCACGGGAGGTGCGAAGAGCGGGGGGAAGAAGACGGGCTCGCCGTCCGGCGCGGCCTCGGGCAGCGCGCCCGAGCCCACCGTCTACAAGAACATCGACCTGGCCGACGGCTACGCCCTGAAGTTCGCGGACAGACCGCCGGTGCCGCGCCACGACGGCGGTTACCACGACCTCGACCTGGTGTGCGGCAGCGGCACCTGCTCGGTCAGCACCGTCGGCAACGAACTCGCCCTGCTCGACCAGGGCGCCAAGGGCTCGCTGGACGTCTGCAGGCACGAGACGCGGTACATCCGCCAGGGGGACGGGATCTCCGTGAGCCGTCTGTCCAAGGGCAGGCAGTTCTGCGTGACCACACCGGACGGCGTCATCGCCCTCGCGACGTTCCAGGGCCAGTCGCCCAGCACCAGCGCCAGCCGCTACGTCACCCTGGACGTCACGATCTGGCGCGACGCGGTGCCGGCGACGGACGGCTAGGGCTTTCGGGCCAGCAGGAACGCCCTCGGGCGGGTCTCCTCCGCGTCCGGCTCGCGCACCACCGTGGCCACCATTTCCAGGCCCGCCTCCGTGAGCAGCGCCGTGACCTGCTCCGGGGTGCGCCAGTAGTAGTCCAGGTCGATCTGATGGCCGAAGCGCTCCGCCAGATGGAGGTGGCCAGGTTCCGGGCCGGACTGGAAGGCGAGCAGGACCGGGCCGCCGGGGGCCAGGGTGCGGTGGAACTCGGCGAAGGCGGTCGGGAGGTGATCGTCGGGGACGTGGATGGTGGAGTACAGGGCGAGGATGCCGCCCAGAGTGGCTTCGGGGAGGTCCAGGGACGTCATCGAGCCCACGTGGAAGCGGAGTTGGGGGTGTGCCTCGCGGGCCAGGGCCACCATCGCCGGGGAGACGTCCACCCCGAAGGCCGGGACGTCCATCGCATGCAGGCGGGCGGTGACGTAACCGGGGCCGCTGCCGAGGTCGGCCACGGGGGCCGGGCCGTTCGCCGTGACCAGCTCGGCGAAGGCGGTGACCAGCTGCCGGTCCAGGGGATGGAACAGGCCGTCCGGGAAGCGGGACGCGTAGTCCTTGGCGATGGCGTCGTAGGAGGAGCGGGTGGTCTGCAGGAAGCTCACGGTCGAGTCGCTCACGAGCGCGGAGCCTACTGGCCCGGGCTTGGTCCGGTCCGTGGACTTGTAGAGCGGGAGTATGGGTGGGCGTGGTATCCGTGGAAGGAGGAAACAGAGGTTTTACCCACCAGACTCCGCCGCCATGCGTCCGCCGGTCAGATTTTCTTCACCTAACGGGCTGAAGTTTTGTTGATCGAGGCTCAGTTGACCGGTTGGGCGTCCTACCCTTCAGAGGGTGAACCAATTGATGTCCCTAGAGTATGAGGCCGATGTCCCCGGGGATGTTCTCCCCGGCGTGCTCAGCGAGTCCCTGCACGCCGAACTCGTAGCCTTCCGGCGCGACTTGCACATGCATCCGGAGCTGGGCAACCAGGAGTTCCGTACGACCGCCGCGATCAAGGAGCGGCTGGAGCAGGCCGGGCTGCGCCCCCGCGTGCTCGCCACCGGAACCGGGCTCATCTGTGACATCGGGCTTCCAGAGGGACATCAGCTCGCCGAGGGAGAGCGGCCCGCCATCCCGCTGATCGCCCTGCGGGCCGACATCGACGCCCTGCCCATCCCGGACACCAAGACCGACTGCCCGTACCGGTCCACGGTGCCCGACCGCGCCCACGCCTGCGGCCACGACGTGCACACCTCGGTCGTGCTCGGCGCCGGGCTCGTCCTCGCCGACCTGCACGCCAAGGGGCTGCTGTCCCGCCCGGTGCGGCTGCTCTTCCAGCCCGCCGAGGAGGTCATGCCCGGCGGCGCCCTCGGCGCCATCGAGGACAGGGTGCTCGACGGGGTCGGCCGGATCCTCGCCGTGCACTGCGACCCCAAGGTCGACGTCGGCCGGATCGGGCTGCGGCACGGGCCCATCACCAGCGCCTGCGACCGGCTGGAGATCGCCCTGGACGGGCCCGGCGGCCACACCGCCCGTCCCCACCTGACCACCGACCTGGTCACCGCCGCCGCCCGTGTCGCCGTCGACGTGCCCGCGCTGATCGCCCGGCGCGTCGACACCCGCAGCGGCCTCGCCCTGACCTGGGGCCGGATCGAGTCGGGCCACGCCCCGAACGTCATCCCGCAGCACGCCGAGCTGTCCGGCACCGTCCGCTGCCTGGACCTGGATGCCTGGCGCGAGGCGCCCGACATCGTGCACGCGGCCATCGACGAGATCGCCACCCTGCACCGGGCCAAGTCGGAGATCACCTACGTGCGGGGCGTGCCGCCGGTCGTCAACGACCGGGAGTCCACCGAGCTGCTGCGCAAGTCCATGGTCGCCCGGCGTGGCATGCGGTCCGTCGAGAGCACCCAGCAGAGCCTCGGCGGCGAGGACTTCTCCTGGTACCTGGAGCAGGTGCCCGGCGCCCTGGCCCGCCTCGGCGTCCGCACCCCCGGCGACCGCACGTCCCGTGACCTGCACCAGGGCGACTTCGACGCCGACGAGCGCGCCATCACGGTCGGCGTGGAGATGTTCACGGCCGCCGTACTGCTCGACGAGCTGTAGGCCGCCCGGAGGGGGAGGGGCACCCGTTCGGTGCCTCTTCGTCCCCTTGTGTCATGCTGGCGTAACCGGCGGCGCACAGCTGTAACCCGGAGTCGGCACGAATCGATAACGGCCGGGAAAAACCCCGTTCCCCTCCCCTTCTACGCGCGTTACTGTGCGCCGAATCGCCACCACTGGCGGCACATTGGGGACAGCGGCCCGTGACGGCGCCGTGGGGATGAAGGAGTGCTTGCTGTGCGTCTGCTCTCTCGGAAGATCTCCCGGAGAACGAGGTTCTCCCAAGCTGCGGTGACCGTCGCGGTCGTCGCCCTCGCGGCTGCCGGATGCGGCAAGTCCAGCACCGAGTCCACCGATACCTCCACCAAGGACGGCAAGTACTCCGCCAAGGGCATCGGCCTCGCCTACGACATCGGCGGCAAGGGCGACCAGTCCTTCAACGACGCCGCCTACGCCGGCTTCAAGAAGGCCCAGGACGAGTTCAAGATCGGCGGCAAGGACATCGAGCCGCAGGCCGACGAGTCCGACGCCGACAAGGTGCAGCGCCTGGAGACCCTCGCCAAGGCCGGGTACAACCCGATCATCGGCGTCGGCTTCGCCTACGCGCCGGCCGTGAAGCAGGTCGCCGGCAAGTACCCGAAGATCACCTTCGGCATCATCGACGACAACACGATCCAGGCGAAGAACGTCGCCGACATGGTCTTCCACGAGGAGCAGTCCTCGTACCTCGCGGGCGTGGCCGCGGCCAAGGCCACCAAGAAGAACCACATCGGCTTCATCGGCGGCGTCGACATCCCGCTGATCCACAAGTTCGAGGCCGGGTTCGACCAGGGCGCCAAGTCCGTCAACCCGAAGATCAAGATCGAGTCGCAGTACCTGACCCAGACCCCGGCGGAGGGCGGCTTCTCCAGCCCGGACAAGGGTGAGAACGCGGCCAACGGCCAGATCGACGCCGGTGCCGACGTGATCTACCACGCGGCCGGCCTCTCCGGCCAGGGCGTGATCAAGTCCGCCGCCGAGCACAAGGTGTGGGCCATCGGAGTGGACTCCGACCAGTACTCCCAGAGCGCGCTGGCCAAGTACAAGGACTACATCCTCGGCTCGGCCCTGAAGAACGTCGGCGGCGCGGTCTACGACCTGTCCAAGTCCGTGTACGAGGGTAAGCCGCTGTCCGGCGAGGTCCGCGGTGACCTGAAGTCCGGCGGTGTCGGCTTCGCGGACTCCAACCCGAAGTACCAGGCCATGAAGGACGTCGTCGCCGCGGTCGACAAGGCCAAGCAGGACATCGTCGGCGGCAAGATCACGGTCAACACCAAGTGATCTGACCCCCGGCTCCGCGCCCGACCGGGCGCCGTCGTACCCCGTACGCCCCTTGCCTCCCGCAAGGGGCGTACTGCTGTCCGTAACCTTGGCAGTGACGGTGGCCACAGCTAGATAACGGACCGGACATTGGGGGTTTTCCGTCAGGTCTACGCGCGTTACGCTGCGGCGGAACCAGCGCCTGGTTTGGGCGCTTGCACAAAGGAGTCACGTTCCATGCGCCGGGTGTCCCGTATCACGATTGCAGGCGTTGCGACCGCAGCGCTGGCCGTCACCGTCTCTGCCTGTGGCAGCTCGTCCACCTCCTCCTCCAGCGAGGGCAAGTCCAAGGGCATCGGCCTGGCGTACGACGTCGGCGGCAAGGGCGACCAGTCCTTCAACGACGCCGCCTACGCGGGCCTCCAGAAGGCCGAGAAGGACCTCGGCGTCAGCGGCCGGGACGTCGAGCCGCAGGACAACGAGACGGACGCGGACAAGGTGCAGCGCCTGGAGACCC
Source organism: Streptomyces sp. NPDC001450 (assembly GCF_053597295.1). Lineage (NCBI taxonomy): Bacteria > Bacillati > Actinomycetota > Actinomycetes > Kitasatosporales > Streptomycetaceae > Streptomyces > Streptomyces sp. NPDC001450. Next base: position 129,728 of record NZ_JBSFHY010000022.1, on the reverse strand, counting down.
TCGCCAAGGCCGGGTACAACCCGGTCATCGGCGTCGGCTTCGCCTACGCGCCGGCCGTGAAGCAGGTCGCCGGCAAGTACCCGAAGGTCACCTTCGGCATCGTCGACGACAGCACGATCCAGGCGAAGAACGTCGCCGACATGGTCTTCCACGAGGAGCAGTCCTCGTACCTGGCGGGCGTGGCCGCGGCCAAGGCCACCAAGAAGAACCACATCGGCTTCATCGGCGGCGTGGACCTCCCGCTGATCCACAAGTTCGAGGCCGGCTACATCCAGGGCGCCAAGTCGGTCAACCCGAAGATCAAGATCGAGTCGCAGTACCTCACCCAGACTCCGCAGGAGGGCGGCTTCTCCAGCCCGGACAAGGGTGAGAACGCGGCCAACGGTCAGATCGACGCGGGTGCCGACGTGGTCTACGCGGCCGCCGGCCTCTCCGGCCAGGGCGTGATCAAGTCCGCCGCCGAGCACAAGGTGTGGGCCATCGGCGTCGACTCCGACCAGTACAAGCAGGCCGCGCTGGCCAAGTACAAGAACTACATCCTGACCTCGGCCCTGAAGAACGTCGAGGGCGCGGTCTACGACCTCTCCACGTCCGTCATCAAGGACAACAAGCCGCTCTCCGGCGAGATCCGCGGTGACCTGAAGTCGGGTGGCGTGGGCATCGCCCAGTCCAACCCGGCCTTCGCGAAGGACGCCGCCATCCAGGCCGCCATCAAGAAGGCCGAGGAAGGCATCAAGAACGGCAGCATCACGGTGAAGACCTCCTGACGATCTAGGTCAGAAGCCTTGGCCAACAGAACGCTGTAATGGCAGCGTTACGGCCACGGAACGGGGTGCGGAGAGGATGACCTGCCCGCACCCCGTTCGCGCGGCAGAATGCTCGGGACGGATCGGATTTTTGATCGAGACGAAGCTCTCGATCAAGGTCGGTCAGATCCGGGCACTATTTAAAGCAGGGGCGCTACGCGCGTAGAGCGGCCCCTTTCCCGAGGAGAGTGCGCCATCGACGCGTCCAGCAGCCCTCCGCTCACCGCTCCGTCGACAGTCGCGGTCGAGCTCGCGGGCATCACCAAGCGATTCCCGGGTGTCGTGGCCAACCACGACATCCACCTGACGGTCCGCAAGGGCACCGTCCACGCCCTCGTGGGCGAGAACGGCGCCGGCAAGTCGACCCTGATGAAGATCCTCTACGGCATGCAGAAGCCGGACGAGGGCACCATCCAGATCGACGGCGAGCAGGTGAGCTTCTCCAGCCCCGCCGACGCCATCGCCCGCGGCATCGGCATGGTCCACCAGCACTTCATGCTGGCCGACAACCTGACCGTGCTGGAGAACGTGGTGCTCGGCAGCGAGAAGCTGTACGGCATCGGCGGTGGCGCCCGCAAGAAGATCAAGGAGATCTCCGACCGCTACGGCCTGGGCATCCGCCCGGACGTGCTGGTCGAGGACCTCGGTGTGGCCGACCGTCAGCGCGTGGAGATCCTCAAGGTCCTCTTCCGCGGCGCCCGCACCCTGATCCTCGACGAGCCGACCGCCGTGCTGGTCCCGCAGGAGGTCGACGCGCTCTTCGACAACCTGCGCGAGCTGAAGTCCGAGGGCCTGTCCGTCATCTTCATCTCCCACAAGCTGGGCGAGGTACTGTCCGTCGCCGACGACATCACCGTCATCCGGCGCGGTACGACGGTCGGGACCGCGATCCCCTCCCAGACCACCCCGCGCCAGCTGGCCGAGCTGATGGTCGGCAGCGAGCTGCCCACCCCGGAGACCGCCGAGTCCACCGTGACCGACCGGGCGGTGCTGGAGGTCAGGAACCTCACCGTGTACGCCCGCGGCGGCGCATCCCTCGGGGAGCTCGGCGCACAGCCCGAGACCGCCACGACCGGCTCGGCCGGCGCCGCACCGGGTGCCGACATCCTCACCGAGGCCACCAGCCCCAGCGCGGCCAAGCGTGTCCTCGACGACGTCTCCTTCACCATCCACGCCGGCGAGGTCATGGGCATCGCCGGTGTCGAGGGCAACGGCCAGACCGAGCTGATCGACGCGCTGATCGGCACCAAGAACGCCGACTCCGGCTCGATCGTCTTCCTGGACGAGGACATCACCCCCTGGCCCACCCGCAAGCGCCGTGAGTCCGGCGTCGGCTACATCCCCGAGGACCGCCACCGCCAGGGCCTGCTGCTGGAGGCTCCGCTCTGGGAGAACCGCATCCTCGGCCACGTCACCGAGAAGCCCAACGCCAAGGGCTTCTGGCTGAACCCCAAGGGCGCCCAGGACGACACCCGCCGGATCGTCGAGGAGTACGACGTCCGTACCCCCGGCATCGACGTCACCGCGGCCTCCCTGTCCGGCGGCAACCAGCAGAAGCTGATCGTCGGCCGCGAGATGAGCCACGCCCCGAAGTTCCTGATCGCCGCCCACCCCACCCGTGGTGTGGACGTCGGCGCCCAGGCGCAGATCTGGGACCGCATCCGCGAGGCCCGCCGCGAGGGCCTGGCCGTGCTGCTGATCTCCGCCGACCTGGACGAGCTGATCGGCCTGTCGGACACCCTGCGCGTCATCTACGACGGCAGGCTGGTCGCCGACGCCGACCCGGCCACCATCACGCCGGAGGAGCTGGGCTCGGCCATGACGGGTGCCGCGTCCGGTCACCTGGAGCACGAAGAGACCGCCCCCGAGGGCGACGACAACGCCGGTCCGGAGGACGAGGCCCGATGAAGAAGTTCGACAAGGAGCGGGTGCTCGTCGCGGTGGCCGGCCCGGTCATCGCGCTCGTCCTGGCGATCGTGCTGACCTCCGTGGTCCTGCTCGCCTCGGGCAAGAACCCGATCGAGCCGTACACCCTGATGCTCCAGCAGCTGCCGTACTCGGACATCCAGGTGCTGATCATCAACCAGGCGTCGCTGTACTACATCGCCGCCATCGCGGTCGCCCTCGGCTTCCGCATGAACCTGTTCAACATCGGTGTCGACGGCCAGTACCGCCTCGCCGCGGTGATGACCGCCGTCGTCGGCGCGCACGTGGCCCTGCCCAGCTTCCTGCAGATCCCGCTGCTGCTGCTGGTCGCCATGGCCACCGGCTCCTTCTGGGCCGGCATCGCCGGTGTCCTGAAGGTCACCCGGGGCGTCAGCGAGGTCGTCGCGACGATCATGCTGAACGCGATCGCCACCGCCGTCATCGGCTACGTCACCCTCACCGACGTGTGGGGCGTGCAGGTCGGCAACAACTCGACCACCGGCATCATGAAGAAGTCCGGCTGGTTCCCGGGCATCAACCTGGGCTCGGACGTCGGTGAGATCTACGGCCTGGTCTTCCTCGCCGTCCTCCTCGGCATCGGCTACTGGATCGTCCTCAACCGCACCCGCTTCGGCTTCGACCTGCGCGCCACCGGCGCCTCGGAGACCGCCGCCGCGGCCTCCGGCGTCGACGCCAAGCGCATGGTGCTGGTCTCGATGCTGATCTCCGGCGCCATCGCGGGCCTCGCCGGCCTGCCGCTGCTGCTCGGCGAAAGCCACACCTACAGCCTGAGCTTCCCCGTGGGCCTCGGCTTCACCGCCATCGGTATCGCTCTGCTCGGCCGCAACAACCCGGGCGGCATCGCGCTCGCCGCCCTGCTGTGGGCCTTCCTCGACAAGGCCTCGCCCGCCCTCGACTACGCGACCCCCGTGGCGTACGACAAGGAGATCGCGACGATCATGCAGGGCCTGATCGTCTTCGCGGTCGTCATCTCGTACGCGTTCGTCCAGCAGTGGGCCCTGCGCCGCCAGCAGCACAAGGTCGGCGCCGAGCTGGCCGCGGCCGCCGCCAAGAACACCAACAAGGAGGTGGCTGCCTGATGTCCACCGCGACCATCGCCAAGCCGCAGGCGAAGCAGCCCGGCAAGGGCGGCCGCCGTATGTCCCTCCCGGTACTCCTGCTGGTCATCGCGGGCGTGCTGGTGCTGACCTCGATCGTCCGCATCATCACCGGCGCGGACGGCATCACCTCGGTCGGGCAGATGTCCGCCGCGCTGCAGCTCGCGGTCCCGATCGGCCTCGCGGGCCTCGGCGGCCTGTGGGCCGAGCGCGCGGGCGTCGTCAACATCGGCCTCGAGGGCATGATGATCCTCGGCACCTGGTTCGGCGCCTGGGCCGGCTACCAGTGGGGCCCGTGGGTGGGTGTCGTCTTCGGCATCGTCGGCGGCGCGCTCGGCGCCGTCCTGCACGCCATCGCCACGGTCACGTTCAACGTGAACCACATCGTCTCCGGTGTGGCGCTGAACATCCTGGCCCTCGGCACCACCCGCTACCTGTCGAAGTTCACCTTCGCCAACGCCCCGCAGGGCTCCACCAAGCAGTCCCCGCCGATCGACTCCCTGGGCGAGTTCAGCATCCCGGGCCTGTCGGACTGGCTGAACACGCTCAACGGGAAGCACTGGTTCCTGGTCTCCGACATCGCCGGCCTGCTCGGCGGTCTGGTCACCGACCTGTCGCCGCTGACCGTGATCGCGGTCGCCCTGGTCCCGGCGACCTGGTGGGTGCTGTGGCGGACCTCCTTCGGTCTGCGCCTGCGCTCCTGCGGCGAGAACCCGGTGGCGGCCGAGTCCCTCGGCGTCAACGTGTACAAGTACAAGTACATCGCCGTGATCATCTCCGGTGGCTTCGCCGGCCTCGGCGGCGCGTTCCTGTCCATCGTCGCCTCGAACGTGTACCTCGACGGCCAGACGGCCGGCCGCGGCTACATCGGTCTCGCCGCGATGATCTTCGGCAACTGGATGCCGGGCGGCCTCGCCCTCGGCGCGGGCCTGTTCGGCTACACCGACAGCCTCAACCTGCGCGGCGGCACGGTGAACGTCCACGCGCTGATCCTGCTGCTGGCGATCCTCCTGGTGTTCGGCGCCGCCTACCTGGCGTGGAAGAAGAAGTACGTCCCCGCCGTCATCACGGTCGTCATCGCGGCCCTGATGTTCGTCTGGTACGCCTCCACCAACGAGGTTCCGCGCCAGCTGGTGACGGCGACCCCGTACATCGTCACGCTGCTCGTCCTCTCGCTGTCCGCGCAGAAGCTGCGCATGCCGAAGGCGGACGGCCTGCCGTACCGGAAGGGACAGGGCAAGTGACCGGTCCGGCCGCCGACTTCGACTGGGAGGCGCTGCGCGCCCAGGCGCGGGAGGCCATGTCCCACGCCTACGCCCCCTACTCGGGGTACCGGGTCGGCGTCGCGGCACTGGTCGACGACGGGCGCACGGTCAGCGGCTGCAACGTCGAGAACGCCTCCTACGGGATCAGCCTGTGCGCCGAGTGCGGCCTGGTCTCGCAGCTGCAGCGCACCGGGGGCGGCCGCCTCACGCACTTCACCTGCGTGGACGGCACGGGCGGGCTGCTCGTCCCGTGCGGCCGCTGCCGCCAGCTGCTCTACGAGTTCGGCGGCCCCGGCCTGCTCGTGGACACCCCCGCGGGCATCCTCCCGCTCTCCGAGATGCTGCCCCAGGCCTTCGGCCCGGACCATCTCTCCAAGTAACTCCCGTACGGCCCCCCTGTCCTGCGCAGGGGGGCCGTGCACTTCGCACCTCCGGAAGGAAAGCCATGGCCATGGACGCCATCTCCGTCATCCGCACCAAGCGGGACCGCGGTGAGCTGACCGACGAGCAGATCGACTGGGTCATCGACGCGTACACCCGCGGCGAGGTCGCCGACGAACAGATGTCGTCGCTCGCCATGGCGATCCTGCTCAACGGCATGAACCGGCGTGAGATCGCCCGCTGGACCGCGGCCATGATCGCCTCCGGAGAGCGCATGGACTTCTCCTCGCTGTCCCGCCCGACCGCGGACAAGCACTCCACGGGCGGCGTCGGCGACAAGATCACCCTCCCGCTGGCGCCCCTGGTGGCGGCCTGCGGCGCGGCCGTCCCCCAGCTCTCGGGGCGCGGCCTCGGCCACACCGGCGGCACCCTGGACAAGCTGGAGTCGATCCCGGGCTGGCGCGCGCTGCTCTCCAACGAGGAGATGCTGCACGTCCTGGACACCACGGGCGCGGTGATCTGCGCTGCGGGCGACGGCCTCGCCCCCGCCGACAAGAAGCTGTACGCCCTGCGCGACGTCACCGGCACGGTCGAGGCGATCCCGCTGATCGCCTCCTCGATCATGTCGAAGAAGATCGCCGAGGGCACCGGCTCCCTGGTCCTGGACGTGAAGGTCGGCTCGGGCGCCTTCATGAAGACGATCGAGGACGCGCGCGAGCTCGCCTCCACGATGGTCGGCCTCGGCACCGACCACGGCGTGAAGACGGTCGCCCTCCTGACCGACATGTCCACCCCCCTCGGCCTCACCGCGGGCAACGCCCTCGAGGTCCGCGAGTCGGTGGAGGTCCTGGCCGGCGGCGGCCCCGCGGACGTCGTGGAGCTGACGATCGCGCTCGCCCGCGAGATGCTCGACGCCGCCGGCGTGAAGGACGCGGACCCCGCGAAGGCCCTGGCCGACGGCTCGGCGATGGACGTCTGGCGCCGGATGATCGCGGCCCAGGGTGGCGACCCGGACGCGGTGCTGCCCACGTCCCGCGAGCAGCACGTCATCAAGGCCCCCTCCTCCGGCGTCCTCACCCGCCTGGACGCCTACGACATCGGTGTCGGCGCCTGGCGCCTCGGCGCGGGCCGCGCCCGCAAGGAGGACCCGGTGCAGGCGGCGGCGGGCATCGAGATGCACGCCAAGCCCGGCGACACGGTCACCGAGGGCCAGCCCCTGCTGACCCTGCACACCGACACCCCGGAGCGCTTCGAGTACGCGCTGCAGGCGGTGGAGGGTTCGTACGACATCGCGGCGCCGGGCACGGGTTTCACGGCGTCGCCCGTTGTGCTGGAACGAATCGCCTGACCAGGGGATTCATCTTTCGGGTGAACGGGATCGGTGGACCTCCGCCGGTCCCGTTCGGCATGCTGGGATCGGTGACGCACCGATTGGAGACCGCCATGAGCGCACTCACCGTCGACCACATCACGGCCAGCGGCCATGAGTGGGACGGGCTTGTCCGGATCTGGAAGGAAACGGACGCACCCGAGGGCTGCAGGGTGGAGATCATCGAGGGGATCGTCACCGTGGCACCACCGCCGTCCAGGGCCCACAACAAGATCGCCAGCAAGGTGATTCTCGGCCTGGCCGACGTCATTCCAGAGGGTTGGGGCCTCTTCCCGACGCTGGGTACGGCTGTCCCGTCCCGTGACAGCATCTACATCCCGGACCTCGCGGTGGGACCCGAGGAGGTGCTGGACGAGGAGGGAGACGACGAGTACATCCCCGCCGGCGCGGCTGAGCTCATCGTGGAGATCACTTCCAAGTCGAACGCGCGGACTGACCGGATCACGAAGGCGGCCGGCTACGCCAAGGCTGCTGTGCCCCTCTACCTCCTCATCGACAGCTGGGCCCCCGGCGGTCCCACGTTCACGCTCTACGGCGAACCGAAGGGCGACGTCTACCGCGTCTTGCAGGCAGGGAAGTTCGGCGACCCGATCAAGTTGCCGGAGCCCTTCAACTGCACGCTCGACACGAGCGCTTTTCCTGTCGGCTGATCCTCAGCCCAACACCGCCGCCACCCCCACCAACACCGGCACCGACACCACCGTCGACAACAGGACCGACTCCCGGGCCAGGCCCTCGGCCACCCGATAGCGGCTCGCGTACGTGAACAGGTTCTGCGCGGCCGGCAGCGCCGACGTCACCACCACGTCCAGCAGCGGCGCGCCGTGCAGCCCGAAGACCTCCCGCGCCAGCGCCCACGCCACCAGCGGTTGCCCCACCGACTTCAACGCCACCGACAGCAGGACCAGTTGACGGTCCCGCCCCCGGCCAGGGGCCGCGCTGCCGTGCAGGGACATGCCGAATGCCAGGAGTGCCGCCGGGACGGACATGTTGCCGATCAGGGTGAGGGGGTCCATGACCGGGTCGGGGACCCCCCAGCCCGCCGCCGACACCAGGACGCCCGACAGTGAGCCGACCGCTATCGGGTTGCGCAGCGGCGTCAGCAGGCGGCGCCGGAGCGTGCCCTTCTCACCCATCCCCGAGAGGTCCAGGACCGTCAGGGCGATGGGGGTGACCAGGACGACCTGGAAGAGCAGTACCGGTGCCACCAAGGACGCGTCGCCCAGGACGTACGCGGCGATCGGGATGCCGAGGTTGCCCGAGTTGACGTAGCCGGAGCACAGGGCGCCGATCGTGGTGCGGCCCACGCCCCAGCGGCGCAGCGCGCCGATCGCCACGAAGACCCCGGAGACGGCGGCCGTGCTCAGGGCCGTCACCAGGAGTCGGCTGGAGAACAGGACCGACAGGTCGGCCCTGGCCAGGGTCGTGAAGAGGAGCGCCGGGCCCGCCACGGTGAACGCCAGCGCGGTCAGGACGTCGCGGCTCTGGTCGCCGAGCGAACCGCGCCGCCCGAGCACATAACCCACCCCGATGACGACCGCGATCACCGCGAACCCGCTCAGCACCCCCTGCACGGCCCCCACCCTCCGGCGGAGCGGGGCAGCGGGTCAATGTGATCTCCGCCCGGGTGCGGGCCGCCGCGATGAGTTGCGGGAGCCTCGCCGGTCTACCGCACGTGGATGAGAGGACACCTGCCGTGCTCGTGCCGGCCGGCCCCGTCACCAGGGACGAGGTGGCGGGGCTGTGCGACGACGTACGGGCGCTGCTGGAGGTCACCGGGGCCGGGGTCGTCGTCTGTGACGTGGGCGGGCTCGGGCCGCCCGGCCTGGGCGCGGTCGATCTGCTCGCCCGGCTGGAGCTGGCCGCACGGCGGGCCGGAGGGCGGATACGGCTGCGGGACCCGGACCCCTCGCTACACGCCCTCCTCGATCTTGTCGGGCTCCGCTTCCAGGTGGAGGGGGAGGCCGAAGAGCGGGAACCAGCGCTGGGTGTCGAGGAAGAAGTGGAACCCGGTCAGCCGGCCGTCTGAGATCTCCAGGACCTGGATCGACCACGGTGTGAAGCCGCCCGCCTCCGGGTCCGGCTTGTACTGGGCGAAGCCCGGCAGCCCGTTGACCTGCACGGGCAGCAGGCGGGAGCCGGCGCAGGCGGCGCCCAGGGTGGTCATGAAGCCGGTGATGTCGTCGTGGCCGGTCAGCCACAGGTCGAACGGCGGCATCGTCATGATGGCGTCCTCGTGCAGCAACGCCGTGAGCGCCGTCATGTCGTAGCCCTCGAAGGCCTTCACATAGCGCTCCAGGAGCTTTTGCTGCTCCTCGTCGAGCGGGTCGCAGACCGCCGCGTCGGCGCCGGCCTGCTCCCGCTCGGCGAGCGTCGCCCGGGCCCGCTGCAGCGCGCTGTTGACCGAGGCGACGGTGGTGTCCAGCAGTTCGGCGACCTCGCTCGCCTTCCAGGCCAGCACCTCGCGCAGGATCAGCACCGCCCGCTGCTTGGGCGGCAGTTGCTGCAGGGCCGCCATGAACGCCAGCCGGATCGACTCCTTGGCGACGGCCGCCTCCGCCGGGTCCTCGACCGTCGGCAGCACGCGCGCGTCCGGCACCGGCTCCAGCCAGGTGTTGTCCGGGCGGGGGGCGAGGGCGGCCTGGGCGAGGGGCGTCGAGTCGGTGAGGTCCATGGGGCGGGCCCGCTTGTTCCCGGCCGTCAGCATGTCCAGGCACACGTTCGTCGCGATCCGGTACAGCCACGAGCGCAGGGAGGAACGGCCCTCGAACTTGTCGTAGCTCCGCCAGGCCCGCATCAGGGTGTCCTGCACCGCGTCCTCGGCCTCGAAGGAGGAGCCGAGCATGCGGTAGCAGTACCCGGTCAGCTCGGTCCGGTGCTTCTCCAGTGCGACGTCGAGGTCCGCCGTCGCCGTGCTGTCGCCCATCGTCCACCCACCCCTGTGGCCGTTTCTGTTCACGCGCCTTCGCGCTCCAGCACTTCGGAAGCTACCGCAGCCCACTGACAATGGCCCCCCGAGTACGAAAAGGACCAGCTCAGACCAGTTGCTTCACGGACATGAGCAGATGCCGGTGCCCGCCGTCGCCCAGCAGCACCCGCTGCCCCGCCCCCAGCAGCTCCAGCCGCAGCCCGGGCCCCTCGAAGGAGTTCAGCGCGTCCAGCAGATAGGCCGGGTTGAAGGCCACGCTGACCTCCTCGGCCCCGCGCAGCACGGCCGGCACCCGCTGGGCCGCCATGTCGTCCCCGAACCCGGCCCGCACCAGCACGGACCCGCCCTCGCCGGAGAAGTCCAGCCGCACCGGGCCGTTCGCCTCCGCCACGACGGACACCCTCCGCGCGGCCTCCGCCAGCGCCTCGCACTCCACCTCGGCCACCGCCGCCCCCGCCAGCCCGAACAGCGTGCCGTACCCCGGCAGCCGCCCCTCCAGCCGCCGCAGCACCGTCCGCGTCCGCCCGCCCTCGAACCCGACCACGCCCCCGTCGGCCCCCGCGGCCGGATCGAGCCCGATGCGCACGGTCCCGCTCCGGGCCAGCGACCGCGCCGCCTCCAGCAGCCGCCGGGCGGGCAGCAGCACCTCCACGCCCGCCCCGGCCGCGTCCGTCGCGGGCTTCCACTCCAGCCGCCGTACGGCATAGCGGTACCGGTCCGAGGCCGACAGGGTCATCTCCTCGCCTTCCAGGCGTAGTTGGACCCCGGTGAGCACCGGCAGCGTGTCGTCCCGGCCCGCCGCCACGGCCACCTGCCCGACGGCCGTCGCGAACGCGGCCGCGTCGACACCGCCGTACACCTCAGGCACGGCGGGAAGAGCCGGGTACTCCTCGAAGGGAAGCGTCGACAGCCCGAACCGCGTGCCGCCCGCCTCCACCGTGAACCGAGAGCCTTCCAGCGCACAGCTCACCGGGCCCTCCGGCAGCACCCGGCAGATGTCCAGCAGCCTGCGTCCGAGGACCAGCACCCGCCCCTCGGTCACCGTCTCGGCGTCGGCCTCGGCCCGCGCGGCCGTCTCGAAGTCGAACCCCGACACCGTCAGCCGCCCCGCCCCGGCCGTCAGCGACAGCCCGCCCAGCACCGGCACGGGTGTCCGCGCGGGCAGCGCCCGCGCCGACCAGGCCACCGCCTCGGTCAGGTCCGCGCGTGCGATCCGGAACTCCATACGACAATCCCCCCGCTCGGCCGTCCAGTTGACCCGCGGACACTATCCGCGGCCACTGACAACGGGCTGTGGGCAGGGGGAATGCGAGGAGCGAAGATCAGTGCGCCGCCACCGGCTGCCGCCGGGCCGCCACCCGGGCCGCCCGGGAGCCGAGGACCGTGATCGTCACGACCCCGAGGACCGCGAGGACGCCGACGGTGACCGTGCCGGCCCAGCCGCCCGAGTGGAAGGCCATCGCGCCGACCGTGCTGCCGGCGCTGGAGCCGACGTAGTACGCGGACTGGTAGAGGGCCGAGGCCTGGGCGCGGCCGCGGGTGGCCGTCTTGCTGACCGCCGAGGAGGCGACCGCGTGCCCCGCGAAGAAGCCCGCGGTGATCAGGACCAGGCCCAGCAGGACCAGGGGCAGGGAGTCCGCCAGGGAGAGCAGCAGGCCCGCCGCCGTCGTACCGCCGGCCAGGTACAGCGCGCCCCGGCGGCCGAGGCGGCCCACCAGGCGGCCCGCGGTCGACGCCGACACCGTGCCCACCAGGTACACCAGGAAGATCGAGCCGACAATGCCCTGAGGGAGGGAGAAGGGGGCCTCTGTCAGCCGGTACCCGATCACCGTGTACACACCGCCGAACACCGTCATGAACAGCGCGCCGATCGCGTACAGGCGGCGCAGCAGCGGGTCGGAGAGGTGGTCGCGGACGGTGTCGAGCAGGGCGCGGGGGCGCAGCGAGCCGGTCCTGAAGTGCTTCGGCGCCGGCAGCAGCAGCCGGAACGCCACCGCGCAGGCCACCGCGATCGCGCCGATCACACCGACGGCCACCCGCCAGCCCCACTCCTGCGCGACCCAGCCGGTGATCACCCGGCCGCTCATCCCGCCGACGCTGTTGCCCGCCACGAACAGCCCGATCGCCGTGACCAGCGCCTTCGGCCGGACCTCCTCGGCCAGGTACGCCGTCGCCGAGGCCGGCAGACCGGCCAGCGCCGCGCCCTGCACCGCCCGCAGCGCCACCAGTGTGCCGATCGACGGCGCGAACGGCACCAGCAGGCCGACGCCCACCGCGACCGCCAGCGAGGCCGTCATCACCGTACGGCGGCCGAAGCGCTCCGACAGGGCGCTCATCGGCAGCACGAACAGCGCCAGGCCGCCGGTCGCGGCCGCCACCGTCCAGCTCGCCTCGCTCGCCGCGACCCCGTACTCCCCGGAGATCAGCGGCAGCAGGGCCTGCGTGGAGTAGAGGAGGGCGAAGGTCGCGACTCCGGCGAGGAAGAGGGCGAAGCTCATCCGCCGGTAGCCGGGGCCGCCCGGCGCCATGCGGGAGTCGGTCGCGGAGTCGGAGGAACGGACGGGCGAAACGGCGTCCACGCTGGTGGACGCCCCGGTACTGGCGGGAGACATGTCTCGAAGCTACGTACGGATCCGCTCATCCGTCCAATGCATGGATTCGCCATAATCGTTCCCATGGTGCATCAGCAGAGCTCACAGGCGCGACTGTCACCGTCCGGTGACACAGAAGACACGACTGAGATGTCGAGGTTGCTGGCCCCCCGCCTCGCCTACTTCGCCGGCGTCGCCCGCACCGAGCACGTCACCCGCGCCGCCCACGAGATGAACGTCCCCCAGTCGACCCTCTCGCGCGCGATGGCCCGCCTGGAACAGGACCTGGGCGTCGACCTGTTCGCCCGCCACGGACGTACGGTCTCCCTCACCACCGCCGGCCGCACCTTCCTCGCCTCCGTCGAACGCGCCCTCGCCGAGGTCGAGCGCGCCGCCGAGGAGGTCCGCGCCGACGCCGACCCGGCCACCGGCAAGGTCGCCTTCGGCTTCCTGCACACCATGGGCGCCGAGACCGTACCCGGTCTGCTGCACGCCTTCCGCGCCGACCACCCGCGCATCCGCTTCAGCCTCGTCCAGAACTACGGCGAGGCCATGCTGGAGCGGCTGCGCGCGGGAGAGCTGGACCTCTGTCTCACCTCTCCGGTCCCCGACGCGCCCGACCTCGTGGCCCGCCGCCTGGACGAACAGAAACTCCGCCTGGTCGTCCCCGCCGACCACCGCCTGGCCGCCCGCCGCCGCATCCGCCTGGCCGAGGCGTCGGACGAAACCTTCGTCACCCTGGAACCCGGCTACGGGCTGCGCCGCATCACCGACGACCTGTGCAGGCAGGCGGGCTTCCGCCCGCGAGTCGCCTTCGAGGGCGAGGAGGCCGAAACCCTGAGGGGCCTGGTGGCAGCGGGTCTGGGTGTCGCCCTCCTGCCCCCACCGACCGTCCCGAGACCGGGCGTCGTGGAACTGACGGTGACAGCCCCCAAGGCGGCCCGCGAGATCGGCGTCGCCTGGCTGGCCGACCGCCCGGACACCCCACCGGTGGCCGCCTTCAAGAAGTTCCTGCTTTCCAGAAGAGGGAACCTGCTGCCCGCCTAGGGACGCGGGGCCGGTTGGACATGCCTACCGTCTCAACGACTTACCGAACCCCGCGGCCAAGGGCATCCGAAGCCCGATAGGCGGCGGAGCGGCCAGCGCATCCTCCACCGGCCGCGACACCGAACACCCGAACAACGCCCCCATCACGAAGTCCGCAGCGAGACTCAGCACTTCATCCCGATGCTGATGCAGCCCATGGCCGTCGGAGTGCACTTCGAACCGGCACACGTCCCGGTTCACCTTCTTCGCCCGAGCCGCCAGACGGAACGAGAGCTCGGGATCGGTGCGTTCGTCGTTCGTGCCGTGCACGACCAGCACCCGCCGCCCCACCAGCTGCTTCACCGGCTCGGCGGCCGCGGCCACGTCCTCCTCCGGCAGCCAGGGCGCGAGCGCGACGACCGAGTTCACCGCCTCGTGCCCGCCCGCCCGCAGCGCCGCCCGTCCGCCCATGTCGAGTCCGACCAGACACACGGGAACGTCTCCGTACCGCCGTACGACCTCGTCGGCGGCCCACTCCGCGTCCCCCGCGAGATGCGCCTCGCTGCCGTTCCAGCCGCGGTAGCGGTAGTGGACGGTATGGACAGCCAACCCCTCCGCGCGGCCCGCGCGAGCGAACCTGCGGCCGAGGGAGCGGACGAAGGCCGTCGCCTGGAGGGGCGACGGCCTGCGGGCGGAGATCTCCTCGCCCCCGGGGAGCAGCAGCACCGCTCCGCTCACTGACGTCGGCTCCGGGCCGACTGCTTTTCCCAGCCTGGCCGTTCGGACCGGCGTCGCTTGCTGTCCCATGACAGAACAGTGTCAGAAGCGACGGTGTACGAAACCCGTCCGTGCGGTCACTGTTAAATATCGACGGAAAAGTACATGCCGTACAGCGGCTCTCTACGCGCGTAGGCGCTACAGTGCGGCAATGACGAGCCAGACCGCACCGACTGGGACCGTCCCGACGCACGTACCGACGCCGGACCAGATCCGCCGGGCCCCCAAGGTTTTGCTGCACGATCATCTCGACGGCGGGCTCCGCCCCGGAACCGTCGTCGAGCTCGCCCAGGAGACGGGCTACTCCCAGCTCCCCGAGACCGACCCCGACAAGCTCGGCATCTGGTTCCGCGAAGCGGCCGATTCCGGCTCGCTGGAGCGGTACCTGGAGACCTTCTCGCACACCGTCGGCGTGATGCAGACCCGGGAGGCGCTCGTCCGGGTCGCCCGGGAGTGCGCCGAGGACCTCGCCGAGGACGGGGTCGTCTACGCGGAGGTGCGGTACGCCCCCGAGCAGCATCTGGAGGGCGGGCTGAGCCTCGAGGAGGTCGTCGAGGCGGTCAACGAGGGCTTCCGGGAGGGCGAGCGGCTCGCCCGGGAGAACGGCCACCGCATCCGGGTCGGCGCCCTGCTGACCGCCATGCGGCACGCGGCCCGCGCCCTGGAGATCGCCGAACTCGCCAACCGCTACCGGGACCTGGGCGTGGTCGGCTTCGACATCGCCGGCGCCGAGGCCGGCTACCCGCCCACCCGGCACCTGGACGCGTTCGAGTACCTCAAGCGCGAGAACAACCACTTCACCATCCACGCCGGCGAGGCCTTCGGACTGCCGTCCATCTGGCAGGCGCTGCAGTGGTGCGGCGCCGACCGGCTCGGGCACGGGGTGCGGATCATCGACGACATCGAAGTCCGTGAGGACGGCTCGGTGCGGCTCGGGCGGCTGGCCTCCTACGTCCGTGACAAGCGCATCCCGCTGGAGCTGTGCCCCAGCTCCAACCTGCAGACCGGGGCCGCCTCCTCCTACGCCGAGCACCCGATCGGGCTGCTGCGGCGCCTGTACTTCCGGGTGACGGTCAACACCGACAACAGGCTGATGTCGCACACCAGTATGAGCCGGGAATTCGAGCATCTCGTCGAGGCGTTCGGTTATACGCTCGACGACCTCGCATGGTTCTCCGTCAATGCGATGAAATCAGCGTTCATTCCTTTCGATGAACGGCTGGCGATGATCAATGACGTGGTCAAGCCCGGATATGCAGAGCTGAAATCCGAGTGGCTGTTCCAGCAGACCTCCTCCACCAGCGGTTCTTCCGGATCCGAGGGGTAGCGGCGGGGCGAACGTCGGCACGGAATGCGGACGGGCTTTCACAAGTCGTCCGCATTTCGGTGTTTGCGGGCGGTGGTCCGGCGTGTTTACGGTCGTGGACCGCTCGGATCGTTTATCTCCTGTCTCCGCATTCAAGGACGCATTCACCATGAAGCAGTCTGCTGCCAAGACCCTCGGTGTCGCCGCCCTCGGTGCCGCCTTCGCCGCCGTCGGTGCGGGCGCGGCCAACGCGGCCCCGGCCGTCCCCGACGCTGCACAGGCCCTGGACACCGTCACCCGGACGCTGCCGGCCGAGAACGTCGGCAAGGCACTGCCGGGCGCCGGTGAGGCGCTCGCCCAGGGGCAGGGTGCCCTCGGTGGCGGGCTGGCCGCCGCGCAGCCGACCGTCCAGAAGGTCATCGCCGACGGCCCGACCGCGCCGGCCGCCGGCCTGCTCGGCGGACTGCCGCTGCAGGGCCTGCCCACGCACGGCGTGCCGGTGAACGGCATCCCGCTCGGCTGACCTCCGCCGCGCGCACGACGCCGCTGGGGCGCCCCGGAGAAGTCCGGAGCGCCCCAGCGGCGTTCGCGTGCCCGGACTCACCAGGCGGTGGCCTTGGTGCTGTCCTCCGCCGGCAGCAGGATCCACAGGGCTATGTAGAGCAGGAACTGCGGGCCGGGCAGCAGACAGGAGAGCAGGAAGACGACCCGCATCGTCGTCGCGGAGGTGCCGAAGCGCCGGGCCAGCGCGGCGCACACTCCGCCGATCATGCGGCCGTGGGTGGGGCGGGCGAGGCTGGACATCTGCGGCTCCTTCGTGAGCGTCGGGTGAGGCTCTCCGATCGATCGCCTCAACTGTCTTCCACGATACGGAGACGAAGGGGACGAAGCGTCGCTCTACGGGGCGATCCCGACCCTGGGAATCGTCGGGGTCCGCCCCTGAGGGAGGTCCTCCTGGACGGTGACCTGCTCCGCCTCGTGGGGTCCGCGCTCGCCCCGGCGCCGCAGCCAGGCCCGGCCCGCGGGCACCACGGCCAGGTGGGCCAGGATCACGCCCACGGTGTTCAGCAGCAGCGAGTCGACGTCCACGACCCTGCCCGGCACCCCCGTCTGCAGCAGGGCTATGCCCAGCGAGATCAGGGCGCCCGTGGCCGCCGTACGGACCAGGGAGGTGAGCGGGGAGACGTCGAGCCTGCCGGACATCGGCAGCAGCACACCCAGCGGTGCGAGCAGGGCCAGTCCCTCGCCGAGGCGTCTGGCGGCCTCGGGCCAGCCCAGCGCCAGGTCGGCCCGGATACCGGCCAGCGGTCGCAGGTTGGCGGGCATCACCCAGGGGACGTCCAGGGGCCGCAGCATCAGCCAGGCGACGAGCCCGAGGTGCGCGACGAGGAGGACACCCCCTGTCGCACGGATGCGGATCGCGGCACTGCCGCCGATGGAGCCTTGACGCTGCACGCCCCCCTAGACGCACCCCTGTGCACGATCGGTTCCGCATCCGTCACGCGGATGCACATGAGGCGTCCGCCACACCCGCCGGCGCGCGGCTGCTCAGCCCGCCGTGACCTCGCTGGACGGCGGCTCGGTCGTCCCCGGGCGGTTGCGGACGTCGTCGGTGCACTCGTAACGGCGCAGCGGGGCGGTGCCCGGGCCGCCCAGGACGACCGAGCCGTCTCCCTCGGTCGCCGCCGAGTCGGACAGCGTGCACACGAGCTGGGCGAGGGCGTAGGAGGTGAGCTGTTCCGGTGGGGTGCTCAGCCTGAGCGTCTCGTCCGGGTCCTTCCGGCCCGGCCCGGTCACGCTCAGGCCGCCCGGCACGTACGTCGTGTAGCCCGCCGCCTTCTGCCCGGCCGACGGGGACGCGGCGAGCTGGTCCAGCAGGCCCTGCGCCACGATCACCCGGCGCCGCTCGTCCGGGGTGCCCTCCGGGACCCGGACGGTCCGGTCGACGGCGACCAGGGACGAGCCGCACAGCAGGAAGACCTGCACGGCCACCCCGTGCGAGGGCTGTGTCGGCACACCGGGCCCGGACGGCGTGCACGGCACCCGGGAGGGCGCCCCGCCGAAGTCCGTCGGCACCTCGGTGGGCCGGATGCCGCACCCGGTGAGCAGCGCGGCCAGGAGGGGCGCCGCCAGCAGACTGCGTACGGTCCCTGCTCTCATGACCCCTCCTTCCCGGATTTCCCGGCCTCGTCGTTCTTGGTGCCCTCGTCGTTCTCCTCCGTCAGCCGTGAGGCGTCCCGCGGCAGCCGCAGCGTGAACACCGCGCCCCCGTCGGGGGAGTTGGCCGCGGTGATCTCACCGCCGTGGATGTGGGCGTTCTCCAGGGCGATGGACAGGCCCAGGCCGCTGCCCTCCGAGCGCGGCCGGGAGGCGCTGGCCTTGTAAAAGCGGTCGAAGACGTGCGGCAGGACGTCCTCGGGGATGCCGGGCCCGTGGTCGCGCACCGCGATGACCAGGTCGGCGCCCTCTTCATCGTCCATCCGCACCGAGACCCGCACCGGCGACCCGCCGTGCTTGAGCGCGTTGCCGATCAGGTTTGCCAGTATGACGTCCAGGCGGCGCGGGTCGAGGCGGGCGTGGGTCCCGCGCTCGGCGTCCAGCTCCACGGCGTCCAGCCAGGCGCGGGCGTCGATGCAGGCGGTGATCTGGTCGGCGATGTCGACGTCGTCCAGGACCAGACGGGCGGTGCCCGCGTCGAAGCGGGTGACCTCCATCAGGTTCTCGACCAGGTCGTTCAGCCGCCGCGTCTCGCTGACCACCAGCCGTACGGCCGGCTCGATCATCGGGTCCATGCTCCCGGCGTCCGCGTCCAGCTCCTCCTCCAGCACCTCCGTGACGGCGGTGATGGCGGTCAGCGGCGTCCGCAGCTCGTGGGACATGTCGGCCACGAAGCGCCGGGACGCGTCGTCGCGCGCGGCCATCTCGGCCACCCGCTTCTCCAGCGCCTCGGCCGCGTTGTTGAACGTCCGTGACAGGTCGGCGAGTTCGTCCGTGCCCGAGACCCTCAGCCGGGTGTCCAGCCTGCCCTCGCCGAGCCGCCGGGCAGCCACCCCGAGCCGGTGCACCGGCTTCAGTACGGTCGTGGCGGCGGCCTGCGCGAGCAGCGCCGAGCCGATCAGCGCGAGACCCGTCGCGATCCCCAGCGACCAGGCCAGCGAGTTGAGGTCCTTGGCCTCCGGCTCCAGCGACTTGGCCATGTAGCCCGTCGGACCGCCGCCGATCAGCCGGGTGCCGGCGACCAGATACGGCGTGCCGTGGTTGTCGACCCGCTGCCAGTACAGGTGGTACGGCGACTCGTTGGAGTCGGTCACCTTCTGCCGCTTGTCCACCGCGGCGCGCAGCGACCCCGGCACGTCCTCCAGCGCGAAGCCGTTGATGCCGCCCGAGTTGCCGTACACCGTGTTGCCGCTCGGGTCCTGGGCGACCAGCAGCACGCTGAACCGCTGGCTGCTGCCGGCCATCTGACCCGCCGCGTGCTGCAGTTCGTCCTGCGACGGGTGCACCGGCAGCGCACCCGCCCGGTTCTGCATCTCCTGCTGGAAGTCGCGCAGCACCGCGTCCTGGGCGCGGGTGAGCACGGCCTCCCGGTTCAGCCAGTAGGCGATGCCCGACGCCGACACCGCGGCGGTGAGCGCGACCAGACCGAAGACGACGACCAGTCGCAGCCTGAGGCTGGTGAACCGCAGCCGCGACAGATTTCCCTTACGCCCCGCGGCCCAGCCGCGCAGCCCCCCTTGCGTATCGGTCACTGAGGGGTGTCCAGGCGGTAGCCGACACCACGGACGGTACGGATCAGGGTCGGGGACGAGGGCACGTCCTCCACCTTGGCGCGCAGCCGCTGCACACACGCGTCCACCAGGCGCGAGTCGCCCAGGTAGTCGTGCTCCCACACCAGCCGCAGCAACTGCTGCCGGGACAGCGCCTGGCCGGGCCGCCGGCTCAGCTCCAGGAGCAGTCTCAGCTCGGTCGGCGTCAGCTGCAGGTCCTCGCCGTTCTTGGTCACGGTCATCGCCGACCGGTCGATGACCAGGTTGCCGAAGGCCGCCGAGTCGCTGGACTCGCGTTCGCCGCGGCGCAGCACGGCCCGGATCCGGGCGTCCAGCACGCGGCCCTGCACCGGTTTCACGACGTAGTCGTCGGCGCCGGACTCCAGCCCCACGACCACGTCGATGTCATCGTTGCGGGCGGTCAGCAGGATGATCGGCAGCTGGTCGGTGCGCCGGATGCGCCGGCACACCTCGAACCCGTCGATGCCGGGCAGCATCACGTCCAGCACGATCAGATCCGGTCGCTGCTCTCGCAGCAGCTTCAGACCGTCCTCACCGCTGGCAGCGGTGGCCACCCGGTGACCCTGGCGCGTCAGAGAGAGCTCCAGGGCCGTGCGGATGGCGTCGTCGTCCTCGATCAGCAACAGGGAAGGCACGGGCTCATTCTGGCCCATGGACGGGCTCTCGTACGACCTGCCGACACCA
This sequence comes from Streptomyces sp. NPDC001450, assembly GCF_053597295.1. Classification (NCBI taxonomy): domain Bacteria; kingdom Bacillati; phylum Actinomycetota; class Actinomycetes; order Kitasatosporales; family Streptomycetaceae; genus Streptomyces; species Streptomyces sp. NPDC001450. Next base: position 109,741 of record NZ_JBSFHY010000022.1, on the reverse strand, counting down.
TGCCCTCCCTACCGCCACCTCCTGTGCGCGCTCTGTGACGGCCCTGGGCCGGACCCCTGTGACAGGTCTGTGACAGTCGGCGGACACGTCCGAGAAGGTCGCTCGGCAAGCTTTTCGGCACCGGCAAGGAAGCAACGCCGAGCAAGCCGGACACCGGAAGTCCACGACGGGGAGCGCGAGATGAACACGCTGCACAGCATCAGCACCAGCGCAGTGGTCACGCGTCTGCACGACGTGCACCGGGGTTCCGAGAAGTCCGGCGCCGTGAGCGGGCGGGGGTGCGCTCGCGGCGCCGGGCGTCAGCACACCGGTTACATGACGGTGGTTGACGCGTACACGGGGGAAACGCACGGGGGATCCGCGTACAGGGAGGACTCGGGGGAGCGCCGTTCGCTGACGGAGGCGGAGTTCACCGCCTACGTCCAGGAGCGCCGCGCCTCCCTGTACGCCACCGCCTACCACCTGACCGGTGACCGCTTCGAGGCCGAGGACCTGCTGCAGAGCGCGCTGTTCTCGACGTACAAGGCGTGGGACCGGATCAGCGACAAGGCGGCGGTCGGCGGCTATCTGCGCCGCACCATGACCAACCTGCACATCAGCGCCTGGCGGCGCCGCAAGCTCAACGAGTACCCGACCGAGGAACTGCCGGAGACGCCCGGCGAGACGGACGCGATGCGCGGCACCGAGCTGCGCGCGGTCCTGTGGCAGGCGCTGGCCCGGCTGCCCGAACTCCAGCGCACCATGCTGGTCCTGCGCTACTACGAGGGCCGCACGGACCCGGAGATCGCGGAGATCCTCGACATCAGTGTCGGCACGGTGAAGTCCAGCATCTGGCGGTCGCTCCGCCGGCTGCGCGAGGACGAGGTCCTCAGCTTCGGCCGTGACGAGGAGGACGCCTTCGGCGAACTGGTCGCCTGAAGGTTCGGGGGGGAACGACGGGGGAGCGACGGGGGACCACTGGGGGGTGGACCCACGGGGGTACAGGGAAACACGGGGGAGTACCGAGGAGCGGGACTGGAGGGCCGGGGGGTCCGTCCAGTCCCGTTTCGCGTGCTCCGCGTTCTGTTACGCCGCCGTCCGCTGCCGCGCGTGCCGCCCCGCGGCGGCGGCCGCCAGTCGGCCCAGCGCCTCGTCCCGGTTGCAGGGGTGAGCGCCCAGCGAGACCTGGCGGGCCACGATCGACCGCTCCGCGCGCATCAGCCGCCAGCCGCGGCGCAGCAGGAACGGCACCGACTTGCGGCCCTCCTTGAGGTCGCGCAGGAAACGCCGGCGGAACGTGGTGACCGGGCCGCGGGTCAGGCACAGCGCGTCCGCCAGCACCCCCAGTTCACGACAGCGCTGCACGATCTCCGCGGCGAAGATGCCCTCCGCGATGAACAGCGGGGTGCGCCCGATGTGCAGCGGCTCCTCGCCGGTACGGGCGCTCAGCGCGATGTCGTACACCGGCACCGGCGTCGTCCCGGAGGCGCACAGCCGGGTGATGGCCTCGATGGCGACGTCCGCGTCCCACGACTCCGGGTGGTCCCAGTCGATGTCCGAACTTCCGTCCACCAGCGGCAGCGTCGGGTCGTCGCCCTCCTTGTAGAAGTCGTCGAGGCGCAGGACGGGGAGCCCGGAACGGGCGGCGACGAGTGACTTGCCCGAGCCCGAGGGGCCGCACAGCAGGACGACACGGGCGGGTGACGGGAGATGAAGGCTCACGGAACACCAGTTTGACGCATGGTGAGCCGCCTGCCGACCCCGCGGGTCGGCTTTTGAGCGTGAGCCTCACCTCAACTACCCTACGTGCTGACCTCATTACCCTGCGCACCAGAAGGTGGCCCCAGCGATGGCCCGACACGCTTCCTCCCAGCACCCCACCGCGCGGCGCGCCCTGATCGCCCTCGCGACCGCCGGAGCGGCCCTCGGCGCGGGTGCGGCGACGGCACACGCGGCCGCGGCCCCGGTCGTCGACGTACCGTGGCGTCCCACCGCGCTCGGCAAGGTCGACCCCAAGGCGGGCCTGTCGGCCCTCACCGGGACGGTCGGCTACGTCACCGGCCCGGTCGCCGGCCTCAAGCCCAACCCGCTCGCCGGCACCGGCGTCGACCCGCTCGACAACGGCGTGGGCACGCAGGTCGCCGACTTCAAGCCGGTCGGCACGCAGATGCTGACGGGTCCGGTCGCGCAGGCGCAGTCGCTGAGCGCGGTGCCGGGAGTGGGGCTGGTGACCGGCCTGTTGGGCGGCGGTGCGGGCGCCCCGCTGGGCTGAACCCCGGCAGGCACGAGGAGAGCCGCGCCACCCCCGGACGGAGGGGTGGCGCGGTTCTCCGGCTCTGCGGGGCCGTCAGGCCGTCAGGCCGTCAGTACGAGGAACCCGACGCGCCCAGCGACCCCGTCGGGTGCCAGACCGTCTTGGTCTCCAGGAACGCCGTCATGCGGTCGATGCCGGGAGTCGCCGGCCAGTCGTCCACAGGCTGTGGACGAAGGACGCGCTTCAGGTTGTCGGCCGCGGCGATCTCCAGCTCCTTCGCCAGCACGTCGTCGGCGCCGGCGAGGTCGATCGCGTTGACGTCCTGGTGCGCGGCCAGCGGCGCCGCGATCTCCGCCGTACGGCCGGAGAGGATGTTGACCACACCGCCGGGCAGGTCCGAGGTGGCCAGCACCTCGCCCAACGACAGGGCGGGGAGCGGGGACTTCTCGCTCGCGATCACGATCGCCGTGTTGCCGGTCGCGATCACCGGGGCGATCACGGACACCAGGCCCAGGAAGGAGGACTCCTGGGGGGCGAGTACGGCCACGACGCCCGTCGGCTCCGGCGAGGAGAGGTTGAAGAACGGGCCCGCCACCGGGTTCCCGCCGCCCACGACCTGGGCGATCTTGTCGGTCCAGCCCGCGTACCAGACCCAGCGGTCGATCGCGGCGTCCACCTGGGCGGCGGCCTTCGACTTGGACAGGCCCTCCGCGTCGGCCACCTCGCGCACGAACTGCTCGCGACGGCCCTCCAGCATCTCCGCGACGCGGTAGAGGATCTGGCCGCGGTTGTAGGCCGTGGCCCCCGACCAGCCGCCGAACGCCTTGCGGGCGGCCACGACCGCGTCACGGGCGTCCTTGCGGGAGGACCGGGGAGCGTTGGCCAGCCAGTTGCCCTTCGAGTCGGTCACCTCGTACACCCGGCCGCTCTCGGAACGCGGGAACTTCCCGCCGACGTACAGCTTGTAGGTCTTGAAAACGCTGAGCCGCTGCTGCTCGGACTTCTCAGTCTTCTCGGTCTTCTCGGACTTCTCAGACATCGAGGTACGCCTCCAGGCCGTGACGACCGCCCTCGCGGCCGAAGCCCGACTCCTTGTAGCCGCCGAACGGCGAGGTCGGGTCGAACTTGTTGAACGTGTTGGACCAGACGACGCCGGCGCGCAGCTTGTTCGCGACGGCCAGGATCCGGGAGCCCTTCTCGGTCCAGATGCCGGCGGAGAGGCCGTACTGAGTGTTGTTGGCCTTGGCGACGGCCTCGTCGGGCGTGCGGAAGGTGAGGACCGACAGCACCGGGCCGAAGATCTCGTCGCGGGCGATGGTGTGCGCCTGGGTGACGTTCGTGAACAGCGTCGGGGCGAACCAGTAGCCGGAGGCCGGCAGTTCGCAGGCGGGGGACCAGCGCTCGGCGCCCTCCGCCTCGCCCTGCTCGACGAGCGAGGTGATGCGGGAGAGCTGCTCGGCGGAGTTGATCGCGCCGATGTCGGTGTTCTTGTCCAGCGGGTCGCCGAGACGCAGGGTCGACAGGCGGCGCTTGAGAGAGTCCAGCAGCTCGTCCTGGATCGACTCCTGGACCAGGAGGCGGCTGCCCGCGCAGCAGACCTGGCCCTGGTTGAAGAAGATGCCCGTGACGATGCCCTCGACGGCCTGGTCGATCGGGGCGTCGTCGAAGACGATGTTGGCGCCCTTGCCGCCCAGTTCGAGGGTGAGCTTCTTGCGGGTGCCGGCGACGGTCCGCGCGATCTCCTTGCCGACGGCCGTGGAGCCGGTGAAGGCGACCTTGTTCACGTCCGGGTGCGCGACCAGCGCGGCGCCCGCGTCGCCGTAGCCCGGAAGGATGTTGACGACACCCTTGGGCAGGCCCGCCTGGCGGCAGATGTCCGCGAAGAACAGGGCGGAGAGCGGGGTCGTCTCGGCGGGCTTGAGGACGACGGTGTTGCCGGTCGCCAGCGCCGGGGCGATCTTCCACGCCAGCATCAGCAGCGGGAAGTTCCAGGGGATGACCTGGCCCGCGACACCCAGCGGACGCGGGTTCGCGCCGAAGCCTGCGTGGTCGAGCTTGTCGGCCCAGCCCGCGTAGTAGAAGAAGTGCGCGGCGACCAGCGGGAGGTCCGCGTCGCGGGTCTCCTTGATCGGCTTGCCGTTGTCCAGCGTCTCCAGCACGGCCAGCTCGCGGCTGCGCTCCTGGATGATGCGGGCGATGCGGAACAGGTACTTGGCGCGCTCGGAGCCCGGCAGCGCCGACCACTTCCCGAACGCCTTGCGGGCGGCCTTCACCGCGCGGTCGACGTCCGCCTCACCGGCCTGGGCGACCTCGGAGAGGACCTCCTCGGTGGACGGGCTGACCGTCTTGAAGACCTTGCCGTCGGCGGCCTCGGTGAACTCGCCGTCGATGAACAGGCCGTAGGAAGCGGCGATGTCGACGACCGAGCGGGACTCGGGTGCGGGAGCGTACTCGAATACGGAAGCCATGATGATCAGTCCACCGTCACGTAGTCGGGGCCGGAGTAGCGGCCGGTGGCCAGCTTCTGACGCTGCATGAGCAGGTCGTTCAGCAGCGAGGAGGCGCCGAAGCGGAACCAGTGGTTGTCCAGCCAGTCCTCGCCCGCGGTCTCGTTGACCAGGACCAGGAACTTGATGGCGTCCTTGGTGGTGCGGATGCCGCCGGCGGGCTTCACGCCGACCTGGACACCGGTCTGGGCGCGGAAGTCGCGCACCGCCTCCAGCATCAGCAGGGTGTTGGCGGGGGTCGCGTTCACGGCGACCTTGCCGGTGGACGTCTTGATGAAGTCCGCGCCCGCCAGCATGCCCAGCCAGCTCGCCCGGCGGATGTTGTCGTACGTCGACAGCTCGCCGGTCTCGAAGATGACCTTCAGGCGGGCGTTCGCACCGCAGGTCTCCTTCACGGCGACGATCTCGTCGTACACCTTCAGGTACTTGCCCGCGAGGAACGCGCCCCGGTCGATGACCATGTCGATCTCGTCGGCGCCGGCGGCGACGGCGTCACGCACGTCGGCCAGCTTCACGTCGAGCGCGGCGCGGCCGGCCGGGAAGGCGGTGGCGACCGAGGCGACCTTCACGCCGGAGCCGGCGACGGCCTCCTTGGCGACGGCCACCATGTCGGGGTAGACGCAGACGGCCGCCGTGGTCGGGGTCGTCCGGTCCGTCGGGTCCGGGTGGACCGCCTTGGCGCCGAGCGCCCGGACCTTGCCCGGGGTGTCCGCGCCTTCCAGCGTCGTCAGGTCGACCATCGAGATGGCGAGGTCGATGGCGTACGCCTTCGCGGTGGTCTTGATGGAACGGGTGCCGAGAGACGCCGCGCGCGCCTCCAGGCCGACCGCGTCGACGCCGGGCAGCCCGTGGAGGAAGCGGCGCAGCGTGCTGTCGGACGCGGTGACGTCAGCGAGAGCGTGTGCTGTGGGTGCAGTGGGCATGGTCACCAGACGAGCATATCTACGCGCGTAGCGGCTGTATAGCCCCGGGTGCTCATCGCCTGGCTGTCGATCACGGATGAGCGCCGGTACGGGGGCGCGTAGCGTCGGTTCCGCCGGCGTCGTGCAGAATCGGGAGCATGACGACCCCGGACCACCAGTCGGCCACCGCCAAGGACCTGACCTACCGCTCGCCCATGGCGCTCCTGGCCGGTGTGCTGCTGCTCGTGCTGGCCGGCTGGCTGGGCTTCGACGCGCTGATCCACGGCAGCGGGCGCACTCCCTGGCTCGCGCTCGCCGCGCTGATCCTGGTCGTCCCGCTGGTGATCGCATTCACCCTGCGGCCGGCGGTCTTCTCGGGCGAGGACCGGCTGCGGGTCCGCAACCCGTTCCGGGTGATCAGCCTGCCCTGGGGGGAGGTCGCCTCCCTGCGCTCCGGCTACACCAACGAGGTCATCGCCAACTCCGGCACCAAGTACCAGCTGTGGGCCATCCCCGTGTCGCTGCGCGCCCGCAAGAAGGCCGCGCGCCAGCAGAGCCGGGCCAAGGCGGCGGCCAAGGGCGAGGGACGCTCCGCCGGGCCGGGGCCCGGCGGCTTCGGCATCCTCGGCGGCTTCGGCGGCCACGACGGCCCGACCCGCGCCGAGACCGACCAGATCATGGACGACCTGCGCGCCACCCAGGAGCGGCGCGGGCAGGCCGAGTCGGCGCAGGGCGAGGTGACCGTGCGCTGGGCCTACGAGCTGATCGCGCCCGTGGTCGCCGGGGCGGTGCTGCTGGCCGTGCTGCTGGTGATCGGCTGAGGGCTTGCCGGTGCCGGTGCCGGGGTGCGAGGTCGGGTGTGTGAATGCCTGTTGGAGGCGTGCCCGTGGGGCCGCCCGCTTCTCGGTCAGTGTCGTGCTTCCGCGAGCCGAGTGAAGGGCGCTCCCGTTCCGCTGTGCTCCACTCCCGCGTCGGCTGACGCCGATCGGCCTACGGCCGCCCCCTGGCTCGGCTCGCTCCAGCACGGGGGAGAAGCGAGCGGGCGGCTGGAGGAATGTGGCCGGCTGAGCCTGGTTGGGCCCTTGGGCGGGCTGCGTCCGTGGCGTTGGCTGTGGGGGCGCGCGTGCGTCTGCCTGGGTATGAGCTGAGTTCGGCGGCTGGCGGTGGGTCGGCGGGCGCGGTCGGACAAGAGGCCGCAGACCTTCTCCCACCTCCCCCGCCTGGACTAGGTTTCTGACCTGTGCTTTTCTCCAGGTGGGCCTCTGGCTCAAATCTTCCAGTCACTGCCCTGGGCGGGGCAGGCGAGGCGCCTGTGACGAATGCACCGGGGGCCGCCCGCCTGCTGACAAGTCCCCACCCCTAGACGAGTCATTCCGAATGATCAGTGGTCGTAGGAGATCAGGGATCGTGTGACCGGCCGGCCGGTCTTGTGGTTGTGCCAGATCGCCGCGGCCATGGCAAGGATGCGCTGGGCGACACGGACGGCGACACCTTCGAAGGTCCGGCCGCCGTGTCGTTCCAGGTCGTGCAGGCCCTTGAGGGTGTCGTTGACCGACTCGATCAGCTGCCGCACCGACTTGAGGAGGCTCTCGCCCTTGCGTTTCTTCTCCCGCTTGAACGACGGCCGCAGCAACTCGGCGCCCCGCAAGGCCAGATCGACCTCGAACTCCTTGGAGGCGAAGCCCTTGTCGGAGATCAGCAGCAGCCCAGGCCGGTGCGTGACCGTCTCCGGTTCGCGGTCGAGCATCGCGGTCAGTACCTCCCGCTCGTCCATCTTCGGGTTCGCCGGCGCCCACAGGATCGGCATCCCGGTCGGGGTACACACCAGGAACAGGCGCAAGCCCCAGAAGAACCGCGAGTGCGAAGCGCAGTACCCGTATCCGGCCCAGCCGGCCATGTCCGAGCGCTTCACCGTCGGGCGCGAGCGGCCGCACTCCACCGGCGTGGAGTCGACGATCCAGTGCGGGTCGAACCAGAAGTCCGTGTCCACCGCCAGCAGCCGTATCGCCTTCTTGACCAGCGGCAATGCGGCCCAGCAGCGCCTGCGCAACAGCGAGGGTGACGAGCTCAGAATCTGTCAGCTGCGGCGGACGGCCAAGTCATCGGACAGCTGCGATCTCGTCATCGATCTTCACGTACAGTGCGGTCAGCAGGGCGTCCAGGTTGTTCGTCACACAATGATCTTGGATGCCCTGTCCGCGTACCCGGACACACCGTCGGCATTCGGCATGCCTCGACGGGAGCTACGCCCCAAGTCGACGTCAGCGACCGTCCAAACACTCATGGCAGGGTGAACGAATGACGACGAACCGCGACTACTCATCCGATCTCCAACCCACCGGCCTCAAAATGTGGTCGGACACCACCCCGGCCCACAGCGATCTCCTTGCGGTGAAGGCGCTCGTCTACGACCCCTGCGGTTTCACCTGCTCGCAGCCAGTTCCCGAAGCCGAGAGTGCCGCCTACGCCGCCCACGAATTCACCCTCGACGGCCTCTCCATCCGGTTCCGCGCAGCCAAGACGACCCCCGCCAAGGTCGGACAATTCGTCACCGTATGGAAGAGGTCCCCGGGCGGGCCCATCCAGCCCTTCGACACCACGGACCCCGTCGACCTCTTCGTCATCAGCACCCGCGACCATCACCACTTCGGCCAGTTCATCTTTCCCATGGACGCGCTCCGCCAACACGGTGTCGTATCAACAAACGGTGCTGGTGGGAAGCGAGCCTTCCGCGTCTACCCGCCCTGGGTGACCACCACCAACCGCCAAGCCGGCAGCGCGCAGACCTGGCAGCTGGACCACTTCCTGTCCCTGCACCAGGACGGGCCCATCGACTCCGCCCGCGCCCATGAGCTCTACCACCCATAGGACGGCGCTGGCACAACCACAAGACCGGCCGGTCACACGATCCCTGATCGCCTACGACCACTGATCATTCGGAATGACTCGTCTAGCCTCCCTGTTTCGCTCCGGGTGGCTGCGCTGGGTGGATCCCGGTTCGACCGGCGTTTTTGGCTACTGGTTAGCGGGTGGGCATGCCGATGGCCCGGCGCTCGGCCGGGTTCTCCGGGCTCCTCGGTCGTGGGTGGGCAGGGACAGTCATGGTGGTCAGGTGGCCGGGCGGGGCAGTGCGACCAGGCGGGCGAAGGCACTGGTCAGTTCGTTTCGCCAGGGCCATGTCGTGGCAATTCGCAGACGCAGGCGCCGTCCGCCGCGGGTGATGCGGGCGGCGGCGTGCAGGATCCGGTGACGGAGCTTCTTCGGCTCGGCGGTGGCCAGTTCACCTTCCAGTAGCAAGGTGCGAGTCCAGGCGACCAGGTCGGTGGCGGCGAGGGCGAGTTCGAGCCAAGCGGCGTTGATGGTGAAGTGGCGGGAGGGAAAGCGGCCGAAGCCGGTGGACTTGCCGCTGCGGATGCGGTCATCGACGCGCGCGTGCGCGCGGTGGCGGGCTTCCAGGTATTGGGTTGTTCCGCCGCCTGTGTGGGGCGTATCGGTGAGGAAGACCTGGCGGCGTACGCCTTCGTCCAGGTCGAACAGGGATAGTCGGGCGCCGGGGTGCGGGCGCTCGCGGCGGACGATGATCCGAGTGCCGTCCGGGTAGCCGGCCAAGTCGATCATGTCGGTCAGTTCGGCGACTTGGGCTCCGGCCCGCAGGCTGCCGTCCTGGTCCAGTGCCGGGTGCCAGACCTGGTCGGGCAGGGCCCGGATCGCGCGGCGGACCGGCCCGGTGATGGGGTGTCCGACCGAGAAGAACGTGCGGATGCCGCGGGTGCGCCGGGACCGGATGTGGTGCAGGAAGGCTTTGGCGCCTCCGGCGGTGTCGGTGCGGATGAGGATGTCGGTGCCGTGGCGGTGGGCGTCGGGGATCTGGGCGAGGGCCTGGTCGAGGACGGTGATGTGGTCGGTTGCGCTGTTGGCTCCGGCGTTGCCGGGCCGTAGCAGTCCGGCGAGGGCTTCGCCGGTGTTGTCCAGGAAGCACGGCAGCGGGTGGAACCCGAAGCCGTGCTTGTCGGTGGCCGCCGCCTGCTCCTTCTCGGAATGGCAGGTGACCAGGGTGGCATCGATGTCCAGGACCAGGCCCGCGAGGTCGCGGCCGGCGGCGCGGGCAGGCAGTACCCCTGCCCGGGTCTCGGCGGCTTGCAGCCAGGCAACCTCCCGAGCCGTGGCTCTCGCCGCCTGTAGTGCGGCCAGCGTCCTGGAATCGATGCCGGCCAACAGCCGCAATGCGGTCGGTGTGGAGGCGACCGGGCCGAACACCGCAGGCTGGTCGCGCAGGACGGAGAGGTAACGGATTGCTTCGCCGCCGTCGGCGAGCATCACGGCCATGTCCACGGCGATCCGTCCGGGGGCGTGTCGGTGCCTCGTGGCCGCAGGTGGCGCAGCGCGTTGGTGGAAGGCCGTGGTCAGGCCGGTTGCGTCGGCGAGATCGGCCAGCAGTCGCGATCCTGCGTGGCTGACCACTCCATGGCCGTCGGCCGAGACGACGAGCTGGGGGCGCGAGGCGGTAGTGTGCACGCAGAAAGTGCCTTCCTGATGGAACGACAGAAGTCTTAGGCAAGCTCTATCGTCCCAGGTCAGAGGGCACTTTCGCTTGCTCAGGCGAAACGGCCAGGCCAGCTAGGGCAGGCCACCGGTCCAGGGTGGGAGTGGGGCGGTCGGCCAGGCGGGGCGTGGCGGCTTTGGGACGGGTGCGGTCCGGGGCGGCCGGGGTGGAGGAGAGGGCCACACACCGAACAGTGAGCCGGCGGCCTGCGCCAGGCCGGCGGAGCAGCGCACCGCCGTCTCCTCGGGGACCGCCGTCCGGCGCAGTGCACCGGCGAACGCGTCCTCGACCAGGTTCAGCCGCCTGGGCAGCTCGCCGGGACGGACCGGGGTGTTGCGGGTCGGGTCCGCCAGTGCGGTGAGCACTTGCTGTGCCCTGGCCCGGACGAGGGCCAGGGTCTGCCGGAGGGTCGGTTGTCCTCGCTGGGAGCCTGCTTCGGTCTGGGAGGCGGGCATGCCGAGTGCGCTGCGGACTGTGTCGCCGGCGCTGGAGTGCCAGTTGCTCAGCGTGCCCCTGAGTTCGGCGTGCAGCCCGTCGAGGAAGACGAGCAGGACCACCGCGCCCACCGACCGGCCGTCCAGGTCACCCGCCGGTCCTGCGTTCGGGTGTCCCGTATCGGCGAGGGCCCGGATCGGGTCGACGCTGTGAGCGGCGAGTTCGGCCGCGGCCTGGCAGGCGTGGTCGGTGGGCATCGAATGGGTCAGCGCCCCTTTGCGGTGTCGTCTGCCTCGTTGGCGGAGACGGGCACCGCCAGGGTGAGGAACTCGGCGAGGTGGACCGCGCGGATGTGGGACCGCCGTCGGCGCAGTCCCTGCTGGAGCTGGCGCAGGCAGCCCGGATTGACCGCGACGACGTAGTCGACTTCCGCGTGTTCCAAGGCGTCGAGTTTGGGATCCAGTACGGCCCGGCTGTCCGAGGGCCGGAGCATCGCGTAGGTGCCGGCGGCGCCGCAGCACTCACCCGCGCCCGGGAGTTCGACGTACTCGGCGACGGAAGCGATCAGCTCCCTGGGAGGCCGGGTCACCCCGAGACCATTGCGCAGATGGCAGGAATCTTGCAGGGCTGCCCTGGCCGGCCGTCCGTCGACGGTGACCCGGCCCACGGGCCGGTGACCGACTCGGTCCAGGTACTGGCTCAGTTCCTGGACCCGGTCCCGGCCGAGGTGGTGGGCAAGGTGGGCGGCGCATCCGCCTGCGGTGGTCACGATCGTGCCCGGCAGCCGCCGGCCGAGGGCGTGGGCCATCGCCTCACCGGCGACGGAGTCGCCGTTGTGAGCGTGCAACGCGCCGCAGCAGCCCTGCCCGGGCGGGACGGTGATCTCCGGTCGCAGTTCCAGGACGGCCCGGGAGACCTTCGGATACAGGCCCCGTTCGACACAGCCCAGCATCAGCGACGCGGTCTGCTCCGGCGCGTTCGGGATCCGCTCCTCAGCGCCGGCATGCTCGTTGCGGCCTCGCTGGTCGCGGGCGCTTTCACCATGGGTTCTTTCGTCGCGGGCGCGGTCGACGCGGGCGTGGCGCCGTACCAGGGCCTGGGCCTGCAGCAGCGCGGGACGGGAGACGAGGGCCATCAGGATCCGGGCGATCCAGGGCCGGTTGGGGCCCCGCCATTGATGGTCACGCCACTGTTCCAGCAGCAAGCCGTATTCCACTCCGGCGGGGCAGACGGTCTCGCAGGCACGGCAGCCCAGGCAGAACGAGGACTCCTCGGCGAGCGTCGGATCGTCCTCGTCGAGGCGGCCGGACTCCAGCGCGCGCATCAGCGTGATGCGTCCACGCGGAGAGGAGGTCTCCTCGCCGGTACGGGCATAGGTGGGGCAGGCGGGCAGGCAGAAGCCGCATGAGATGCAACGGTCGAGCAGGTTTTTGTCGAAGATGCCGCGGCCCTGGCCCTGCCCGGCGGCCTCGGAACCGGGCACGGCCGATTCACTGCGGTGTGTGTTCATACTGTCTGTCATGAGCCGAGCTTTCGGGGGTTGAGGATCCCTGCCGGGTCGAAGGCTTTCTTGATACGGCGCAGCAGAGCCACCTGGTCCGCGCCGATCTTGTCCGCCAGGTACGGCAGCTTGGCGGCGCCCACGCCGTGTTCGCCCGTGATGGTGCCGTCCAGATCGATGGCGGCGGCGAAGATCTCCGCGAATGCCTTGTGGGCACGGTCGATGGCCGCGCTGTCGTCGGGGTCGAGGACGCAGGTGGGGTGGAGGTTGCCGTCACCGGCATGGCCGAACGTGGCGATCTTCAGTCCGTACCGGTCGGCGATGTCGTCGATGCGGTCCACCATCTCGGCCATCCGGTGCCGAGGAACGGTGGCGTCCTCCAGGATTGTCAGCGAGCCGAGGCGGGACAGCGCGGGCAGCGAGCAGCGTCGCGCCGCGAGCAGAGCGTCAGCGCGTGCCACGTTCTCCGCCAGGGTGACCTCAAGGGCGCCCGTTTCCAGGCACACGTCCTGGATCCGGGCGAGGTTGCCGGACACGGTGGCCGGCGCCCCGTCGTCGCCGAAGATGAGCAGCGCTCCCGCGTCGGCGCGCAGGCCGAGCCCGGCGAACTCCTCGACCGCGGCGATGCACTTGCGGTCGAGGAACTCCAGCGTGGCCGGGACGATGCCGGAGGCGATGACGGCCGTGACCGCCCTGGAGGCGTCGGCGAGGGACGCGAAGTAGGCGATGCCGGTTCCGCTGTCCTTGGGTGCGGGAAGGAGGGCCACGGTGGCCTCGGTGACCACGGCCAAGGTGCCTTCGGAGCCGGTGAGCAGCCGTGTCAGGTCGTAGCCGGCCACGTCCTTCCAGAGCCGGCCTCCGGTGCGGATGATCTCGCCGGTGGCCAGGACGGCCTCCAGGCCGAGTACGTAGTTGCGGGTGACTCCGTACTTCAGTCCGCGCAGGCCGCCCGCGCAGGTGGCGATGTTGCCGCCGATGGTGGAGACCGTACGGCTTCCGGGATCGGGAGCGTAGAGCAGCCCGGCCTCGGCGGCGGCGTCCGCGAGCTGCGCGGTGGTTACTCCCGTCTGGACACGGGCCAGCAGTTCTCCGGGGCTGACCTCCAGGATGCGGTTCAGGCGGGTCAGGACCAGGACGATGCCACCGGTCAGGGGCACGGTGCCGGCGCACAGATTGGAGCCGGCGCCGCGCGGTACGACGGGGATGCCGTGTGCGGTGGCGTACCGGAGGACGGCGGCGACCTCCTCGGCGGTGCCGGGGAGCACCACGGCCTGAGGCAGGGCGTGAAAGAGCGGGGTGGCGTCGCGGGCGTAGGCGGCGAGAGCGCCGGCGTCCACCCGTACGTGACCGGGCCCGACGATGTCGGCCAGGTCCCGGGCGAGGTCCGTCTTCGCGGTCATCAGCGCACCACCATCCAGCCCAGCACGGGGGTCGACTGCAGGTAGACCAGCAGGCAGACCGCGACGAGCAGCCCGAGGCCCCATCCAAGGACGCGCCGGAACAGCTCGCCCTCGCGGCCCTCCAGCCCCACGACTGCGGCGGCGATGGCCAGGGTCTGCGGGGAGACCATCTTGCCCAGCACGCCGCCGGTAGTGTTGGCCGCGGCGAGCAGGTAGGGAGAGATTCCCGTCTTTTGGGCTGCGGTGAGCTGCAGGAGCCCGAACAGGGAGTTGGACGACGTGTCGGAGCCGGTGACGGCCACCCCCAGCCAGCCGACGACCGGGGAGAGGAAGGCGAACGCGCCCCCGGTCTGAGCGAGGAACAGTCCCAGCGTCACCGTCTGGCCGGACAGGTTCATCACATAGGCCAGGGCCAGGACCGCCATGACCGTGACGATGGTCCAGCGGAACTGCCGGACGGTGTCGCCATAGGCCCGTGCCGCGCGCCCGGCACGAATGCTGTAGACCGCCGCAGTGAGCACACCGGCGATCAGCAGGACGGTGCCGCCCGCGTTGAACAGGTTGAAGTTGAACGTCGCGGAGGCGAGCGGCTTGCCGGAGCCGTTGACCACGTTCAGACCCGGCCAGGCGAACTTCCACCCCGAGTGCTCCTCCAGCCAGGTCTTCACCGGGCCCAGCGTGGCCACCGCGAAGAGCACCACCACGGTGAGATACGGGGCGAAGGCCAGGAGAGCGGAACCCTCGCCGGTCTGTCTGCGCCGCTCCACGGCGTCGAACCGCTCGTCGGCTGCCGCACCGCCGGCTATGACCGGCACCGGGCTTGCCGCCAGGGTCTCCCGCGGCTGCCAGACCCGCAGCATCCCCACGACGGCGAGGGCGCCCGTGAAGGCCGCGACGATGTCGGCGATCTCGTACGAGAGGTAGTTGGAGCTGACGAACTGGGCGGCGGAAAAGGCGAAGCCGGCGACGACGGCGAGAGGCCACACCTGCCGGACGCCGCGCCTGCCGTCCACCATGAAGACCAGCAGCAGCGGCACGAACAGCGCCAGCAGCGGAGTCTGCCGACCCACCATCGCGCCGAGGTCCGCCGCGTCCAACCCGGTGATCTTGGCCAGGGTGGTGATCGGGACCGCGATGGCGCCGAACGCCACGGGCGCCGTGTTGGCCACCAGGGAGACCGCGGCTGCCTTCATCGGCCTCAACCCGACCGCCATCAGCATCACCGAGGAGACCGCCACCGGGGTGCCGAAGCCGGCCAGCGCCTCCAACAGCGCGCCGAAGCAGAAAGCGATGATCACGGCCTGGACGCGCTGGTCACCCGAGAGTGATCCGAACGCCCGGCGCAGCACCGCGTCCCAGCCCGTGATCTCCGTCAGCTTGTAGATCCACAGCGCGTTCAGCACGATCCAGATGATCGGGAAGAGGCCGAAAGCCGCACCCTCGCCCGCCGCCAGGGCCGCCTGCCCCACAGGCATCGAGTAGGCGAACACCGCCACGCCCAGAGCCGCGGCGAGGGCTACGAGGGAGGCCTTCCACGCCTTCCAGCGCAACCCGCCCAGCAACACGAAGAGCGTGACCAGGGGAAGCGCCGCGCACAGCGCACTCCAGGCGAGAGACCCGGCGACGGGGTCGAAGACCTGCTGATAGCCAACCATGACGAGACTCCTTGCCTCATTGAACGCACCACTTGTGACCCCCGTCACCCCGTGGGCGAGATTGTCAGACAATGATTCATGCCTGTCAATGGGTCGGGGCTGACAGCGTGCGACAATGGCAGCGTTCCGTCACGGAGGTGTTCATGACTCAGGACGCCACGCTCAGGCTGTCCACCGTCTCGGTCGTCGAGGCACTCGCCGCTTCTCTGCGTGACCGGGTGCTCGACGGGCAACTCACCCCCGGCACCAACCTGGCCGAAACCGAGATAGCGGCCGAGTACGGCGTCTCGCGCCCCACCGCCCGCAGCGCCGTCACCGCCCTGGTGCACGAGGGCCTGCTCCACCGTGAGGCCAACAAGGCTGCCTCCGTCCCCCGTCTGACCGGGGCCGACGTCGAGGACCTCTTCCTGGTGCGAACGCCCCTGGAGGCGGAGGTCGTACGCGTCCTGGTCGAGCGCGGCACCGTACCGCTGGCCGCCGCCGACCGGGCGATCACGGATCTCGACCGGGTGGAGGACGACGCGCCGCACAGCGCCTTCGTCGAGCCGGACCTGCGATTCCACCAGGCGCTGGTGGACGCGGTCGGCAGTCCCCGCCTCAGCCGCCTGTATCGGGGCATCAAGGGCGAGGTGCATCTGTGCATGGTCCAGACCCGGCACACCCTGGGTCGCGAGCGCATAGTCGCCGAGCACGGCAAGGTGCTTCAGGCTCTGCGGTCCGGGGACGTCGACGAGGCGGTGAACTCGATGCGGGCACACCTCGACGGCGCCTGCCGCTCCCTGCAACAAGTCTTCGAAACTGCCGACACCGAAGGCCGGCGGTGAGACGGGGCCGCGACTCCCAACGGCCGCCGCAGCGGAGCGCTCGGCGCACTGCGACGGCGCAGGGGCCCTGGATGTACCGATGCGGACGGGCGCCCTCCGCCTGCGCGCCGCGCTCGGCATGCCGAGCGGGCCCCCGAGTGCGCTGCCCTCTGGCCCCAAGCGCGGCACCGCCGCCGTGGCGCCATAGCGGGCAGCGCTCCACCTTGACGGTCCCTTGCGCGCTGGCGCGGCTTCCGGCAGCGGGCAACGCGCCGACCGGCTCTCCGTCGCACCTCGTTGCCGTTGCCGTCCCCGATGATCCGGGTTCAGTCCCGACCGGCGCCCTCACCCGCGCTGGTGCCAGCACCCCTCAGGCGTGCCTTTCGTGAAGGCTGCCGGACAGCACGGCTCCAGCACCCTGACCCACACCCTCTTCCCGCCGCGCCCGGCCGGGCGCCAACCCCACGCGTCGGCCAGGACAGCGACCAGCGCCAGACCGCGGCCTCCCTCGTCGTCCTCGCCGACCGGGCAGACGACCGGCTCGGCGTCGCTGCGGTCCTCGACCTCCAGCAGCGCCACGCCGCCCTGGATCGTCAGCAGCACCGTCACGCCGCCCCCACCGCCGTACCGCACCGCATTGCTCACCAGTTCGCTGGCCAGCAGTTCTAGTTGCCCGGCGAGCTCGGACGAACCCCGGATCGCCGCCGTGGCGCGCACGCTGTGCCGCACAGCAGGCACCAGCGATGACTCGGAGGCGATACTCATCACCATGCGCGGCACTGCCCTGCCCGGCTGCGCGCCCCTCTGCCCCGCGGTCTCGGTCAGCAGCCTGGCGCCATCCGCCGACGCGACAGCGACGCTGCGTTCACGGATACTCATGACGGCGTTCACTCCCGTCTCGGAGGGCCGGCCCATCCGCCCGGCCTGCCCGGTGCGCGCCGGGGCCGACCAGCGGGCTGGCGGTCACGGGGATCATCCCAGCCAGACGCCGGGGAGCCGCCCCAGGCAGTGCAGCCCCGCCGATCGCCCGGTGGATCATCGCGCCCGTCTGGCGACCTCCGTCAGCTTGCGGATCCGCAGCGCGATCATGTGATCGGAAGAGGGTCGGAAAGGTCGCCTCTCCCGTCGCCAGAGTCGCCGTGGCCCCACGGATACCGGGAAGACCGAGGACCGTTGGACCCCAAGGCCGCCGTGAGTGCCGCCGGTGCGGCCTTCCGTGCCCGGCGGGCACAGCCCGCCAGGAAGGCGCAGAGCGCAACCGGAGGAGAATGCGACGCACGGCGCACTCCGGGCGACAGACCCGGTCATGTGTGAGGGGACCGAAGACTTGTTGGTAGTCGGCCATGGCATGCTCCCCGCCTTGCCTGATGCCCTATTTGGAGATTGTCAGACAATGATTCACGTCTGTCAATAACTCCGACCTGGTAGCTGGCGAAGTGACCGCCCGGCCCCGGCAGGGGCCGGGCGGGAGGCTCCCTGTTTCGCTTCGGGCGGCTGAGCTGGCGTGATCGCGGCGGGCCGGTGATTCCGGTCGCTGGTTGGCGGGTGGCCATGACCAAGGCCCGGCGCTCGGGCCGGGTTCTCCGGGTTCCTCGTGGGCGCGCAGGAACGGTTCGGCAGTCAGATGGCTGGCCTGTGCAGGGCCGCCAGGCGGGCGAAGGCGTTGGCGAGTTCTTGGCGCCAGGGCCAGGGCGCGGCGGTCCGCAGGTACAGACGGGCGTCCGCGGCGGGTGATGTGTGCGGCGGCACGGGCAGCCTGCAGTGCCGCCAGAGCGGCGGGATCGATGTCGGTCGGCAAGCGCCACGCGGCGTGGAGATCACCGCTCCGAAAACCGCGGCCTGGTCACGCAGCAAGGCCAGGTCAGTGACGGTTTCGCCGCCGTCGGCGAGCATCGTCGCCAGGTCGACAGTGAAGGCGCCGGTCAGGCCGTGGCTGACCACCCCGCGCCCGTCGGACGAGACGACGAGTCTGGGGCGCGACCGCTTAGCGTGCACACAGAAAGTGCCTTCCTGCTCGGACTGCAGAGACTTTAGACAAACCTCATCGTCCCAGTTCAGAAGCCTTTCGCTCTTCTGATCAAGGTGACGCAGCCGACCGTTGCCCGCAAACCCCGGCTGGGCCACCGTCCTTCAGGGCCGCTCGCTCGCCTCGTGGAAGCACGACACTGGCCGAGAAGCGAGCGGCCCCACGGTCACTTTGCGGCGTACGGGAGGAAATCGCCCCATGCGGAGGGGGAGAGGGTGAGGCGGGGGCCCCGGTGTGCTTGGAGTCGCGGACGTGGATGGTGCCGGGGGTGGTGGCTATTTCTACGCAGGATTCGCCGTTACCGCTGCTGCTGTAGCTGCTCTTGAACCATAGTTCAGTTCGAGGATCCTGACCTGCTTTGGATCGGACACGGGGCGGCCGTTGAAGGCACCGTTCCAGCGTCCTACCGCAGTGCCGTCAGGGAACTTCAACAGCTCGATGACCCCTCCCGTGCCGAAGTGCTCCTCGTTGTCGGTCGGCATCACCTGGATGGAGACGTTGCGCAACTGCCCCAGCTCCAGCAGGCGTTCGAGCTGTCGTTGCCACACCGTTCTGCCGCCGACCGTATGCCGTGACGTCGCCTCTTCCTGGACGAAACTGAGCATCGGCGCCGGTGACCGGTCGAAGACGGAGCGTCGGGCCATCCGTGCTGCCATCATGCGCTCCAGCTCCTCCTCCGAGTGCGCGGGCAACCAGACCTCGAACAGCGCCCGCATGTGTTCCTCGGTCTGCAACAGGCCGTGGATGTTGTTGCACTCGTACACCCCGAGTTCGGCCGCCTGCGCCTCCACCTTGGCCAGTTCCCGGACCTGCTTGGGATAGCGGACCTTCTTCACGTCCTCCTCCATCGCGGCGATCAACCCGCCCGCCTTCAGTACCTCGTCGGCCTTGTCCAGGTACTCGGGACGAGGAATCCGCCCCCCCACTCCCGACCTTGAGGACCAGGCCCTCTCCGTACCCGATCGCCTTCCCGAACTCGACGGCCGTCAGCTCCATCGCCTTCCGGCGCAGTCTCAGCTGCCGCCCGACGGTGGCGATGACCGCGACTCCCCACTCGTCGTCCGGATCGACCTCCCAACCCGGCTCGTCCGCCTCGGTCTTGAGCCCTTCAGCTTCCGCTTCCGCGTCGACCGTCATCCCGTACCCCTCCGGTCACACTCCGTTCCGTCATCGCATGCATCCGCAGAGTCACCGATCCCGGGAACGGCGAAATGGGGTGCCCCGGATGACCGGGGCACCCCATCGGTGTCGTACGGCTCAGATGCCGGCCGCCGCCGACAGGTCCCGCTTGATCGCGGTGAGGAGCTCCGTCGCGCGGGTGTGGGCGGCCGGGAGGCCGGCGTGGGCCGCGACCGGCACGACGACCTCCAGGTAGCACTTGAGCTTGGGCTCGGTGCCGCTGGGGCGGACGATGACGCGGGCGCCGTCGAGGGTGTAGCGCAGGCCGTCGGTGGGCGGGAGCTTGTCCGTGCCCCGGGTGAGGTCCTCGGCGCGGGTGATGGCCAGGCCCGCCAGCTCGGTCGGGGGCTGCTCGCGCAGGCGGCGCATCGCGTCCGAGATGACGGAGAGGTCCTGGACGCGGACCGACAGCTGGTCGGTGGCGTGCAGGCCGTGCTCCACGGCCAGGTCGTCCAGCAGGTCGAGGAGGGTGCGGCCCTCCTCCTTCAGCACCGAGGCCAGCTCGGTGATCAGGAGCGCGGCGGTGATGCCGTCCTTGTCCCGTACGCCCTCCGGGTCCACGCAGTAGCCGAGGGCCTCCTCGTAGCCGTAGCGCAGGCCGTCCACGCGGGCGATCCACTTGAAGCCGGTGAGGGTCTCCTCGTACGGCAGGCCCGCCTTCTCGGCGATCCGGCCGAGCAGGGAGGAGGAGACGATCGACTCCGCGAAGGTGCCGGCGGCTCCGCGGCTCACCAGATGGGCGGCGAGCAGCGCGCCCACCTCGTCGCCGCGCAGCATGCGCCAGTCGGACCCGGCCTTGACGGCCACCGCGCAACGGTCGGCGTCGGGGTCGTTGGCGATGACGAGGTCCGGGTCGGTCGCGCGGGCCTGCGCGAACGCCAGGTCCATCGCGCCCGGCTCCTCCGGGTTGGGGAAGGCGACCGTCGGGAAGTCCGGGTCCGGGTCGGCCTGCTCGGCGACCAGCACCGGCTCGGGGAAGCCGGCGCGGGCGAACGCGGCCAGCAGGACGTCCTTGCCGACGCCGTGCATCGCCGTGTAGACCGTGCGGGCGGTGCGGGGGGAGTCGGGGGCGAGGACCGCGTCCGTACGGGCCAGATAGGCGTCCAGGACCGCGTCGTCCAGGGTCTCCCAGCCGGCGTCCGGGCGGGGGACGTCGTTCAGCGAGACGATCGCGTCGATCTCGGCGGCGATCTCCGCGTCCGCCGGCGGGACGATCTGGGAGCCGTCGCCGAGGTAGACCTTGTAGCCGTTGTCCCGGGGCGGGTTGTGGCTGGCGGTGACCTCCACGCCCGCGACCGCGCCGAGGTGCCTGATCGCGAAGGCCAGGACGGGAGTGGGAAGGGGGCGGGGGAGGACGGCCGCGCGCAGGCCGGCGCCGGTCATGACGGCGGCGGTGTCCCGGGCGAAGTCGGCGGACTTGTGGCGGGCGTCGTAGCCGATGACGACGAGTCCGCCGGTCTGGCCCTTGTGCTTCAGGTAGGCGGCGAGGCCGGCGGCGGCGCGGATGACCACCGAGCGGTTCATGCGCATCGGACCGGCACCGAGTTCGCCGCGCAGGCCGGCCGTGCCGAACTGGAGGGTGCCGCTGAAGCGGGTGGCGAGTTCGGTGACGTCCCCGGCCTCGATCAGCTTGGCCAGTTCGTCGCGGGTCTCCGGGTCCGGGTCCTCGGCGAGCCATGCGCTGGCCTTGGCGATGAGATCGTCGTGCACCTTGGGATCAACCTCTCCTGTGTCTTCCTGCCGCCTGGGGGCTCCGCCCCAGACCCCCGTTCGCCCACCGGCCCACCCGACCCGGCGGGCCGTGAAGCTCGCTTACAGCCTGCCCAGCACCTGCGTCAGCAGCTGCCCCATGCGTGCCGCCGAGTCACGGCCCGCCTGGAGGACCTCCTCGTGGTTGAGGGGCTCGCCGGTCATGCCCGCCGCGAGGTTGGTGACCAGGGAGATGCCCAGCACCTCGGCGCCCGCCTCACGGGCGGCGATCGCCTCGAGGACCGTGGACATGCCGACCAGGTCCGCGCCGATCACGCGGGCCATGCGGATCTCGGCCGGGGTCTCGTAGTGCGGGCCGGGGAACTGCGCGTAGACGCCCTCCTCCAGGGAGGAGTCGATCTCCTTGCACAGGGCGCGCAGGCGGGGGGAGTACAGGTCCGTCAGGTCGACGAAGTTGGCGCCGACGATCGGGGACGTGGCCGTCAGGTTGATGTGGTCGCTGATCAGGACCGGCTGACCGGGACGCATGCCCTCGCGCAGGCCGCCGCAGCCGTTGGTGAGGACCACGGTCTTGCAGCCGGCGGCGACGGCCGTGCGGACGCCGTGCGCGACGGCGGCCACGCCGCGGCCCTCGTAGTAGTGCGTGCGGCCCAGGAAGACCAGGGCGCGCTTGTCACCGAAGGAGTACGAGCGGATCTTGCCGCCGTGCCCCTCGACGGCCGGCGGCGGGAAGCCGGGCAGCTCGGTGACCTGGAACTCGGCGTCGGGTGCGCCCAGGGCGTCGACGGCCGGAGCCCAGCCGGAGCCCATCACGAGGGCGACGTCGTGGGTCTCGGCGCCGGTGAGTTCGCGCAGGCGCGCGGCGGCGGCGTCGGCGGCGGCGTAGGGGTCGCCCTGGATGTCGTCCGGAAGAAGAGATGCGTTCACGCCGACGAGGGTAGCCGGTCTTCGCCTACGCGCGTAGATGACAGACCTCACGGGAATGCTTTCGTTGTCTTGTCGTTTCCGACGAAGCGCGGGCGAAGCCGCAGCAAGGCCGCCGCCGGCCGGCCTCAGCAGGGGCGCTTGCGGAGTTCCATCACATAGTCGTGCGGTGCCCCGGCGGATTCGGCCGCGTCCGCGATCTCCCCGAGGTACCGCGCCGAGGGCAGGCCGCCCTCGTAGGCGTTGAGGACGTACGTCCACGCCGACTCCTCGCCGTCCAGGGTGTGCACACGGACCCGGACCCGCCGGTAGATGCCGAGGCCGACGCCCTCCCAGCGGTCGAGGGACTCCTCGTCCATGGGCGCGATGTCGTACAGGCCTACGAACACCTGGGCACCGGGCTCCTCGACGATCGTCGCCAGCGCGCCCTCCCAGCCCAGCTGTTCGCCGCCGAAGGTCAGCCGCCAGCCGTTCAGCCAGCCGATGGCGCGCAGCGGGGAGTGCGGGGCGCGGCGGGACATCAGCCGCGCTTCGAGGTTTCCGGCGTACGCGGCATAGAGCGACATGGGGAGAGGGTACGGCAGGAGAAACTCCCGTCTCTTCCGTACCGGAGACAGCCGCTCGACGCCCCCGGGCAGTAGCACCTTGAAGCGTGCGGGACAATGGGGTACGTGACTCGGATCGTGATCATCGGTGGCGGACCCGGCGGATACGAAGCGGCGCTGGTCGCCGCTCAGCTCGGTGCGGAGGTGACCGTCGTCGACTGCGACGGTCTGGGCGGAGCGTCGGTGCTGACCGACTGCGTGCCGTCGAAGACCCTTATCGCTACGGCCGAGGTGATGACCACCTTCGACTCCTCGTACGAGGAGCTGGGGATCATCGTCGCCGACGACACCCCGCCGCTGGAGCAGGCGGCCCGGGTGGTGGGCGTGGACCTGGGGAAGGTCAACCGCCGTGTGAAGCGGCTCGCGCTCGCCCAGTCGCACGACATCACCGCGTCCGTCACGCGCGCAGGCGCCCGGGTCCTGCGCGGCCGCGGCCGGCTCGACGGCATGCAGGCCCTCGACGGCTCCCGCAAGGTCGTCGTCACCGCCGCCGACGGCACCGAGGAGACCCTCACCGCCGACGCCGTCCTCATCGCCACCGGTGGTCACCCGCGCGAGCTGCCCGACGCCCAGCCCGACGGCGAGCGCATCCTCAACTGGACCCAGGTCTACGACCTCACCGAACTGCCGGACGAGCTGATCGTGGTCGGCTCCGGCGTGACCGGTGCCGAGTTCGCCGGTGCCTACCAGGCGCTCGGGGCCAAGGTGACCCTGGTGTCCTCGCGCGACCGCGTGCTGCCGGGTGAGGACCCGGACGCCGCCGCCGTCCTGGAGGACGTCTTCCGGCGCCGCGGCATGAACGTCATGGCCCGCTCCCGCGCGCAGTCCGCCAAGCGCGTCGGCGACCGGGTCGAGGTGACGCTGGCCGACGGCCGCGTCATCACCGGCTCGCACTGCCTCATGGCCGTCGGCGCCATCCCGAACAGCGCCGGTCTCGGGCTGGAGGAGGCGGGCGTGAAGCTGCGCGACTCCGGGCACATCTGGACCGACAAGGTCTCGCGCACGACCGCTCCCGGCGTCTACGCGGCCGGTGACGTGACCGGTGTCTTCGCCCTCGCGTCCGTGGCCGCCATGCAGGGACGTATCGCCATGTACCACTTCCTCGGCGACGCGGTGGCCCCGCTGAACCTCAAGACGGTCTCCTCCAACGTCTTCACCGACCCCGAGATCGCCACCGTCGGCTACTCCCAGGCGGACGTGGACGCGGGCAAGATCGACGCCCGGGTCGTGAAGCTGCCGCTGCTGCGCAACCCGCGCGCCAAGATGCAGGGCATCCGGGACGGCTTCGTGAAGATCTTCTGCCGGCCGGGCACCGGGATCGTCGTGGGCGGTGTCGTGGTGGCGCCGCGCGCCTCGGAACTGATCCACCCCATCTCGATCGCCGTCGACAACAATCTGACGGTCGAGCAGATCGCGAACGCCTTCACGGTGTACCCCTCCCTTTCGGGGTCGATCGCGGAGGTCGCACGGCAGCTGCACACGCGCAAGGCGGGCGCCGAGGCCTGAACGGACGGGCGCGACTTCCCGCTGGTCACAGGGAGTTGTCGAGCATGCGTGCGGCATAGGCGGGAAGACTAGGCCTTATACCACTTCCCGTCCTGCCGTACGAACAACTTCTGTTATTCGGCGCAAACTGCTGAAAGCAGACGGTCGTTGGGGTTACTGTCAGTTTCGTGTTCGCTGCAGAACGTCGCCAATTGATCCTCGAAATGGTGCGAGCGAACGGGGCCGTGTCGCTCCGTGAACTCGCCCGCGTCGTCCAGACCTCCGAAGTGACCGTACGGCGGGACGTGCGCGCACTGGAGGCAGAAGGACTCCTCGACCGCCGGCACGGCGGTGCGGTACTGCCGGGCGGGTTCACGCGGGAGTCCGGCTTTCCGCAGAAGTCCCATCTCGCGACCGCCGAGAAGACGGCCATCGCCGATCTCGCCGCGGGACTCGTCGAAGAGGGCGAGGCCATCGTCGTCGGCGCGGGTACGACCACGCAGGAGCTGGCCCGCCGGCTCGCGCGCGTGCCCGGGCTGACCGTCGTCACCAACTCCCTTCTGGTGGCACAGGCGTTGGCCCATGCCAACCGGGTGGAAGTCGTGATGACCGGCGGTACCCTGCGCGGCTCCAACTACGCCCTCGTCGGCTCCGGAGCGGAGCAGTCCCTGCAGGGGCTGCGGGTGTCGAAGGCGTTCCTCTCGGGGAGCGGCCTGACCGCGGAGCGGGGGCTGTCCACGTCCAACATGCTCTCGGCGTCCGTCGACCGTGCGCTGGTGCAGGCCGCGGCGGAGGTCGTGGTCCTCGCCGACCACACCAAGCTGGGTACGGACACGATGTTCCAGACGGTGCCGACGGATGTCATCACCAGGCTGGTCACCGACGAGCCGCCCGCGCACGACGACCGCGCCGCCACGGAGTTGCAGGCTCTCGCGGATCAGGGGGTGCAGATCGCTGTCGCGGGGGCGAGCAGCCCTCCGGGGGGTGAGCAGGTCCCGGCGCGGCGTCCGCTGCCGGGGCCGCGGCGGGGACAGGGCGGGCTGCGGGGGATGCTGGGGGAGCAGTCGGCAGGGGTTGAGCGGGGGCGCGTCGCTGATCTTCGCAGGCGCTGAGGTGCCTGTCCGCCGTAGGGCTTCGAGCCGTCGGGCGGCTCGTCGAAAGAGGAACGCCCGGCAGAGCGAAGTCGCTCCACCGGGCGTCACTCGGGTTCTCGCTGTCAGTCCTTGATCTCGCAGATCGCGGCGCCGGACGTCACCGAGGCGCCGACCTCGAAGTTGAGGCCCTTGATGGTGCCCGCCTTGTGGGCGTTGAGGGGCTGTTCCATCTTCATGGCCTCGAGGACGACCACCAGGTCGCCTTCCTTGACCTCCTGGCCCTCCTCGACCGCGACCTTCACGATCGTGCCCTGCATCGGGGAGGCGAGGGTGTCGCCGGAGGCCACCGGGCCGGACTTCTTGGCCGCGCGGCGCTTCGGCTTGGCGCCGGCGGCGAGGCCGGTGCGGGCCAGGGACATGCCCAGGGAGGCCGGGAGGGAGACCTCCAGGCGCTTGCCGCCGACCTCGACGACGACCGTCTCGCGGCCCGTCTCCTCCTCGGCCTCGGCCTCGGCGGGGGTCGCGAACGGCTTGATCTCGTTGACGAACTCCGTCTCGATCCAGCGGGTGTGGACCGTGAAGGGCTCTGCGGAGCCGGTCAGCTCCGGGGCGAACGCCGGGTCCTGCACGACCGCGCGGTGGAACGGGATCGCCGTCGCCATGCCCTCGACCTGGAACTCCTCCAGGGCGCGGGCGGCCCGCTCCAGGGCCTCCTTGCGGGTGCGGCCGGTGACGATCAGCTTGGCGAGCAGGGAGTCCCAGGCCGGGCCGATGACCGAGCCGGACTCCACGCCCGCGTCCAGGCGGACGCCGGGGCCGGACGGCGGGGTGAACCTGGTGACCGTGCCGGGAGCCGGCAGGAAGTTGCGGCCCGGGTCCTCGCCGTTGATCCGGAACTCGAACGAGTGTCCGCGCAGGGCGGGGTCGTCGTAGCCCAGCTCCTCGCCGTCGGCGATACGGAACATCTCGCGGACCAGGTCGATGCCGGCGACTTCCTCGGTCACCGGGTGCTCCACCTGGAGGCGGGTGTTCACCTCGAGGAAGGAGATCGTGCCGTCCTGGCCGACCAGGAACTCACAGGTGCCGGCGCCCTCGTAGGCGGCCTCCTTCAGGATCGCCTTCGAGGCGCGGTACAGCTCGGCGACCTGCTTCTCGGAGAGGAACGGCGCCGGGGCCTCCTCGACCAGCTTCTGGTGGCGACGCTGCAGGGAGCAGTCACGGGTGGAGACCACGACCACGTTGCCGTGCTTGTCGGCCAGGCACTGGGTCTCGACGTGGCGGGGGCGGTCGAGGTAGCGCTCGACGAAGCACTCGCCACGGCCGAAGGCGGCGACCGCCTCGCGGACCGCCGACTCGTACAGCTCGGGGACCTCTTCGAGGGTGCGGGCGACCTTCAGGCCGCGGCCGCCGCCACCGAAGGCGGCCTTGATGGCGATCGGCAGGCCGTGCTGCTCGGCGAAGGCCACGACCTCCTCGGCACCGCTCACCGGGTCGGGCGTACCGGCCACCAGGGGTGCGCCGGCGCGCTGGGCGATGTGCCGGGCCGCGACCTTGTCACCCAGATCGCGGATGGCCTGCGGGGGCGGGCCGATCCAGATCAGACCGGCGTCCAGGACCGCCTGCGCGAAGTCGGCGTTCTCCGAGAGGAAGCCGTAGCCCGGGTGGACCGCGTCCGCACCGGATTCGCGCGCGGCGTTCAGCACCTTCTCGATGTCCAGATAACTGGTGGCGGGGGTCTCACCACCCAGGGCGAACGCCTCATCCGCGGCGCGGACATGCAGAGCGTCCCGGTCCGGGTCGGCGTAGACGGCCACGCTCGCGATCCCGGCATCCCGGCAGGCCCGGGCAACGCGGACAGCGATTTCGCCACGGTTGGCGATGAGCACCTTGCGCACGATTGAGGCTCCCTCCTTGAAACAAGCCGAGTTTAGGGACTGCCGACACGGCACTTCGACCCGTCCCCAATGGTGAGCTTGCCCACACGGAGCGTGATACGAGGCTCGCTCGACCCGCGAAATCCCTTGTCGCACCTCGGTACGCAGGACTCCTCCGGGAAACCCTAGCCCCGTCATGTGGTCAAGGTCTCTGTGAGAGCGTGCTGCGGCCCACTCTGATTCTTTGTCGAGTCCCTACGAATGGCCCAATGATTCTTTGCTGGTGACCGAACCCTTGTCCCTGGGTTTACCCGTTAGTAGCGTTCGCGATGACTCGAACGTACTTCAGGTAACAGCAGCTCTGCTCGAGCTGAGGTCGAAGGTGGGTGGGGACCGGGTGGTGCGCAGACCGGTGGCATGGGTCGTGGCGGTCGTCCTCTTGGCCGAGGCGTTCGGGATCGGGGCGCTGAACTGGTTCCTCGGGGTGGTGGTGGACCGGCAGCAGATGTCCCTGGCGGGCCTCGACCCCGACGTCATGTCGAAGTCCTCGAAGATCGGCGGGGTGGCCTTCGGCCTCTACTTCGCACTGTGCGCCCTGGTGGCCCTGCTCGTGGCGATACGCAACCGCGCCCCCGCGGGCTTCGGGCGTGTCGTGCTGATCAGCGCGGCGGTGGTGCACGGCCTGCTGGGCGCCTTCACCCTGAGCCTGGTGGGCTGGCCGTCGTTCGTGTTCATGGTGGTGATGCTCGGCCTCCTCGTCCTGCTCCTGGTGTCGTACGACCGCGAGGACGGTCCGGATGGGGGGGCCTCCGGCGGTGCCCCGGAGGCGGGCGGCGACCCGAAGGCCGAGGGTGAGCCGGTCGGGGTCCCGGGTGCCGTGGGCGAGTCGCACAGCCGGACGGGTGAGCCCCAGGACGGGGACGACGAGCCACAGGACTCCGTCCCCGCCCAGGTCACTCAGCCGGCGCCCACAACTCTGTGATGCTGATGCCCAGTTCGGCAAGCAGCCGCCGTACGAGGGGCAGGCTGATGCCGATCACGTTGCCGTGGTCGCCGTTGATGCCCTCGATGAACGGCGCCGAGAGGCCGTCCAGGGTGAACGCTCCGGCGACGTAGAGGGGTTCGCCCGAGGCCACGTACGCGGCGATCTCCTCGTCCGAGGGCTCCCCGAAGTGGACGACGGTGGAGGCGATCCCGGCGACGTACCGCTTGGCCGTCGTGTCCCAGATGCAGTGGCCCGTCTGGAGGGTCCCGGCCCGCCCGCGCATCGCCTTCCAGCGGGCGGTGGCCTCCTCGGCGTCGGCCGGCTTGCCGAGCGCCTGCCCGTCCAGCTCCAGCACCGAGTCGCAGCCGATCACCAGGGCGCCCTGCACCTCCGGCCTCGCCGCCACGACGGAGGCCTTGGCCTCGGCGAGAGCGAGCGCCAGCTCGGCCGGGGTCGGTGCGGTGACGGCGTCCTCGTCGACGCCGCTCACGATCACCTCGGGGGTGAGGCCGGCCTGGCGGAGCAGGCCCAGGCGGGCGGGGGACTGGGAGGCGAGCACGAGGCGTCTGCGCGGCTTTGCAGTCATGCGGTCAGGTTAGCGGGGTCGCTGTGCTACCTCAGGCCGAGCACGATCATGCCGAGGAGCATGGCCAGGGCCATGACGAAGCCGAGCCGCCGGAGCATCTCCTGCGTGTCGCGGAGTTCCTTCGGCGGCTCGTCTTCGGGGTCTGACCACAGCATGCCACCAGCGTGGGGCTTGGGCCGGGGAGGGTGCCTGAGTAGGCGTACTCAAATTGGCACCCGGTGTTGTCGAGCTGGTCGGGCCGTGGGCTGCTGCGGATCCGTTGTGGCTGGTCGCGCCCACGCGGCGGAGCCGCATGTCGATGCAGCCCCGCCCCCGGGGAGTTGTCGCTCAGCTTGGCCAGTAGGTGCGGGTCCACGACGCCGGGCCAGGGCGCGGGACCTGGTGGCCTGCGATGCGGGCCGGGTCCGACCAGGAGTCCCTCGGGCCGGGTGCGCCGGGCGGCGTTGCTGCTGCCGCCGCGGCGCGGGCGCGGACCACCGCCAAAGCGGCGGCCAGCTCCTCCGGGGTGGGGTTGCCTCGTACGACCTTGATGTTCATGACCGCTCCAAGGGTCCGCGGAGCCTAGAGGGGGATGTTGCCGTGCTTCTTCGGAGGCAGGGATTCCCGCTTGGTGCGCAGCTGACGCAGGCCGCGGACGATGTGGCCGCGGGTGTCCGACGGCATGATCACCGCGTCGACGTAGCCGCGCTCGGCCGCGACGTAGGGGTTGAGGAGGGTGTCCTCGTACTCCTGGATCAGGCGCGCGCGCACCGCCTCGAGGTCCTCGCCGTTCGCCTCCGCCTCCGCGATCGTGCGGCGGTGCAGGATGTTGACCGCGCCCTGGGCGCCCATCACGGCGATCTGGGCGGTCGGCCAGGCGAGGTTGAGGTCGGCGCCCAGGTGCTTGGAGCCCATGACGTCGTAGGCGCCGCCGAAGGCCTTGCGGGTGATGACGGTGATGAGCGGGACGGTCGCCTCCGCGTAGGCGTAGATCAGCTTCGCGCCGCGGCGGATGATGCCCGTGTGCTCCTGGTCGACGCCCGGGAGGAAGCCCGGCACGTCCACGAAGGTGAGCACCGGGAGGTTGAAGGCGTCGCAGGTGCGCACGAAGCGCGCCGCCTTCTCGCTGGCGTCGATGTCGAGGCAGCCCGCGAACTGCATGGGCTGGTTCGCGACGATGCCCACCGGGTGGCCCTCGACCCGGCCGAAGCCGGTGACGATGTTCGGCGCGAACAGCGCCTGCGACTCGAAGAACTCGGCGTCGTCCAGGACGTGTTCGACCACCGTGCGGATGTCGTACGGCTGGTTCGCGCTGTCCGGGACCAGGGTGTCCAGCTCCAGGTCCTCCGCGGTGACGGTGAGATCCGCCTCCTCCGGGAAGACCGGGGGCTCGCTGAGGTTGTTGGACGGCAGGTACGACAGCAGCTGCTTGACGTACTCGATGGCGTCCTTCTCGTCCCCGGCCATGTGGTGCGCCACGCCGGAGACGGCGTTGTGGGTGCGGGCGCCGCCCAGCTCCTCGAAGCCGACGTCCTCGCCGGTGACCGTCTTGATGACGTCCGGGCCGGTGATGAACATGTGCGAGGTCTGGTCGACCATGACCGTGAAGTCGGTGATCGCGGGGGAGTACACCGCGCCGCCCGCGCACGGGCCGACGACCAGGCTGATCTGCGGGATCACGCCGGACGCGTGGGTGTTGCGGCGGAAGATCTCGCCGTACGCGCCGAGGGAGGCGACTCCCTCCTGGATGCGGGCGCCACCGGAGTCGTTGATGCCGACGACCGGGCAGCCCGTCTTCAGCGCGAAGTCCATGACCTTGACGATCTTCTGGCCGTAGACCTCGCCGAGCGCGCCGCCGAAGACCGTGAAGTCCTGCGAGAACACCGCTACGGGGCGGCCGTCGACCGTGCCGTAGCCCGTGACGACGCCGTCGCCGTACGGGCGGTTCTTCTCCAGCCCGAAGTTGGTGGAGCGGTGGCGGGCGAACTCGTCCAACTCGACGAAGGAGTCCTCGTCGAGCAGCAGCTCGATGCGCTCACGCGCCGTCAGCTTGCCCTTGGCATGCTGCTTTTCGACGGCGCGCTCCGAGCCGGCGTGCGTCGCCTCATGGATACGGCGCTGCAGATCCGCGAGCTTGCCCGCGGTCGTGTGAATGTCGATCTCTTCCGGCTCGGACATCGGGATCGCGGCTCCCTGCCTGCTCAAAAGGGGGGACGGTTACTCATCCGTAGCGTAGTGGTGCGCCTTCGTGTCGGCAGTGCGGCGTTTCCCACACCTAGGGTGACTTGCATGACGCCGCACAATGCATCAGACGACAGCCGTTGGTCCGACCTGGACCGTCCGCCACTGAACGCCGCCGCGCTGCGGCGGGCCCTGGTGCGGGAGGGGGGTCTGTGGTCGGAGCTGGACGTGGTCCAGCGCACCGGGTCCACCAATTCCGACCTCGTGGCCCGGGCTGTGGCGGGCAAGGCGGGGGAGGGTGCGGTCCTGGTCGCCGAGGAGCAGACCGCCGGGCGGGGGCGGCTGGAGCGGGAGTGGACCGCGCCGGCTCGGTCGGGGCTGTTCTTCTCCGTTCTGCTCAAGCCGGTCGAGGTGCCGGTGGCTCGTTGGGGGTGGCTGCCGCTGCTCACCGGGGTGGCGGTGGCGACCGGTCTGTCTCGGGCCGCCGGTGTGGACACCTCACTCAAATGGCCCAACGACGTGCTGGTGACCGTGGGTGACGAGGAGCGCAAGACGGGGGGCATCCTGGCGGAGCGGGCCGGGGACGAGGGGGTCGTGGTCGGCGTCGGGATCAACGTCACGCTTTGTGCCGAGGAGCTGCCGGTGCCGCAGGCGGGGTCGCTGGTGTTGGCCGGGGCGGTGAGCACGGACCGGGATCCGCTGCTGCGGGCCGTGCTGCGGTCGCTGGAGGAGTGGTACGGGCGGTGGCGGGCGGCGGGGGGTGATCCCGGGGTCAGTGGGCTCCAGGAGACCTACGCGGCGGGGTGCGCGACGCTCGGGCGGGTGGTGCGGGCCGAGCTGCCGGGGGATCGGGCGCTGGTGGGGGAGGCGGTCGCTGTCGACGGGGACGGACGGCTCGTGATCGCTACGGAGCGTGGTGTGCAGGAGCCTGTGGGGGCGGGGGACATCGTGCATCTGCGGCCTGCGTGAGGGTGCCTGCGGCGCCTTTGCGGGCTTGGGTGGGGCCGCCCGCTTGCGGTGCCTGTCCGGGCTTGGGTGGGGGGTGTCCGTGCGGTGCCTGGTGGGGGTGCCTGTGGCGTCTGTGCGGGTTCGGTGGGGGTGCGGCGTAGCGCCCATGTCTGGGCTTGGGTGGGGGGTGTCCGTGCGGTGCCTGGTGGGGGTGCCTGTGGCGTCTGTGCGGGTTCGGTGGGGGTGCGGCGTAGCGCCCAGGGTGGGGTGTGGGTCGGGGCCGCGCCGGGGGGTGTCCGTCCTCGGAACGGCGCGGAATCGGTTGGCTGCGGAAGTTGCTGGTGTCGACGCGCCAACCGCTGCGGGCGGACACCCCCCGGCACGTCCCCTTCCCGCCGTGGGCGGCTGCGGGTGCTTCTTGGTGCAGGCCCGCATCTTTCAGCCCGTCCGGCGTTTGAGGACGAGGCCCGTTCAGGGCCGATGCGGGGGCCGGGGACGGCAGCCCCGCGGTGGCTTACACCAACGCCGGGTGCGTTGACCGGTGCCGATGAGCCGGCGTCGGGTGAACCCAACGGAGTGAGCTGGCGCACACCTGCCGTAGAGTTGAGGCCGGTCGATACCTGACCGTGGCAGATCGGAAGGGCAGCAGGCGTGACCGTCGACGACACGGGCTCCGGCGCGGACGCGGACGGCCGGGTGGACCCCCACGCCGCCGACTCCGGCGAGGATCCGCTTGCCCTGCGTCTCGAGCAGCTCATCCTGGGGGCCGAGCGGCGCTACACCCCTTTTCAGGCGGCTCGCAGCGCCGGTGTCTCCATGGAGCTGGCGTCGCGGTTCTGGCGCGCCATGGGGTTCGCGGACATCGGGCAGGCCAAGGCGCTCACCGAGGCCGACGTGCTGGCCCTGCGGCGGCTCGCCGGTCTGGTGGAGGCGGGGCTGCTGAGTGAGGCCATGGCCGTCCAGGTCGCGCGGTCGACCGGGCAGACCACCGCCCGTTTGGCGGAGTGGCAGATCGATTCCTTCCTGGAGGGGCTGACCGAGCCCCCCGAGCCGGGCATGACCCGCACCGAGGTGACGTACCCGATCGTCGAGCTGCTCCTGCCCGAGCTGGAGGAGTTCCTGGTCTATGTGTGGCGCCGCCAGCTCGCCGCCTCGGCCGGCCGGGTCGTGCAGACCGGCGACGACGAGGAGATGGTCGATCGGCGGCTGGCCGTCGGTTTCGCCGACCTCGTCGGGTTCACGCGGCTGACCCGGCGGATGGAGGAGGAGGAGCTGGGCGAGCTGGTCGAGGCGTTCGAGACCACGGCCGCCGACCTGGTCGCCGCGCGGGGCGGGCGGCTCATCAAGACCCTCGGTGACGAGGTGCTGTACGCCGCCGACGACGCGGGTGTTGCCGCGGACATCGCCCTGCGGCTGGTCGAGACGATGGCCAACGACGAGACGATGCCCGAGCTGCGGGTGGGGATGGCGTTCGGCACGGTGACCACCCGGATGGGGGATGTCTTCGGTACGACCGTCAACCTGGCGTCCAGGCTGACCTCGATAGCGCCGCGTGATGCCGTGCTCGTCGACAGTGCCTTCGCCGAGGAGCTGATCCGCACCGCTGAGGCGCCCGCCTCCGAGGCCGAGGCGGCCGAGGCCGCTGCCGCCGCCGAGAAGGAGGGTGAGGAGCCGCCCAAGTACCGCTTCGGGCTCCAGCCGATGTGGCAGCGGCCGGTTCGCGGGCTCGGTGTGGTCGAGCCGTGGCTGCTCAACCGTCGCGACGGTCAGTCCTGAGGGACTGAGTCTGCCGGGCGCCCGGCAGGTCCACGCACAGACCGATCACCGGTACGCACACCCCGCCCTGCTCGGGTGCGGGTGTCTGTGTGGTCTGGCTGGGCGTCGGTGTGGGGGTTCGGGTGGGCGTGGGCGTCGCCGGCGTCGTGGGCGAGGGGCGGGGGGCCGTTGTCGTCGGGGCGCTCGTCGGGATCGTGGTCGGGATGTCC
Source organism: Streptomyces sp. NPDC001450 (assembly GCF_053597295.1). Taxonomy (NCBI): domain Bacteria; kingdom Bacillati; phylum Actinomycetota; class Actinomycetes; order Kitasatosporales; family Streptomycetaceae; genus Streptomyces; species Streptomyces sp. NPDC001450. The sequence continues at coordinate 76,201 of NZ_JBSFHY010000022.1, read as the reverse complement.
GTGCTGCCCGGGAGCGTCGTGGCTGTCGCCTGCGGGGTGGTCGTGGTCGTGGGCGTGGGCGTGGGGGCTGGGCTGAACCCGCCCATGACCGATGTCGCCGAGGGCAGGGCTGTGGGGGTGGCGTCGTTCGTTGGTTCGGGTGAGTGTTCGGTGGTGCCGCCCGGGTCCAGGCGGGGCTCGGCCTCCGCCGTGCCCGGGGCGCCGACCCCGGAGTCCGGGGACACGCGGAGGAGGCTGAGGACTCCGGCGGCCAGGGCCAGGCAGCCCGCGGCCAGCAGCACCTTGCGGGGGCGGGGCTTGCGGTGGCGGCCGCGGCGGATGACGGGCAGGACGGCGAGCGCCGTCTCCGTCGGCTTTCTGCCGGGCCGTGCGGATATCGGTGTCATGAGGTTTCCTCCCCGCCATGTGCCCCGGGCGCGCCGTGGCGGAGCGCACGCTATGCGCTCATGTGGGCGGTGTGGGGTGAGACGGCCGGGATGTCACTCGAACGGGCGTAGAACAGCGGGCGGGGGCGGCTCTTTCCCGGGGCGGGGTACGGCTGCGATGATCGGGCCGACAGTGAGTTAACCCGCGTTAACCGGAGGGTGTCATGGGCGAGGAGCGGTTCGGGGAGTTCGTGCTGGTGCGGCGGCACGGGCATGTGGCGGAGCTGGTGCTGGACCGGCCCAAGGCCATGAACGCCGTTTCGACGGAGATGGCCCGTTCCGTCGCGGCCGCGTGTACGGCGCTCGGTGCCGACCGGGACGCGCGGGTGGTCGTCCTGACCTCGTCCCATGAGCGGGCGTTCTGTGTGGGGGCCGATCTGAAGGAGCGGAACTCGTTCAGTGACGCGGACCTGGTGCGGCAGCGGCCGGTGGCGCGCGGGGCGTACACCGGGGTGCTGGAGCTGCCCATGCCGACGATCGCCGCCGTGCACGGCTTCGCCCTGGGCGGCGGTTTCGAACTGGCCCTGTCCTGCGACCTGATCGTGGCGGACCGTACGGCGGTGGTGGGGCTGCCGGAGGTGTCCGTGGGAGTGATTCCGGGGGGTGGCGGTACGCAGTTGCTGCCGCGGCGGGTCGGGGCGGCTCGGGCGGCCGAGCTGATCTTCTCGGCCCGGCGGCTGGAGGCGGCGGAGGCTGCCGAGCTGGGGCTGGTGGACCAGTTGGTGGAGGAGGGGCGGGACCGCGAGGAGGCGCTGGCGCTGGGGGCGCGGATCGCCGGGAACTCGCCGGTGGGGCTGCGGGCGGCGAAGCGGGCGCTGCGGCTCGGGCACGGGCTGGATCTGCGGGCCGGCCTGGAGGTCGAGGACGCGGCGTGGCGGTCGGTGGCGTTCTCGGGGGACCGGGCGGAGGGCGTGGCCGCGTTCAACGAGAAGCGGAAGCCGGAGTGGCCCGGGGAGTGAGCCCGGGGTGTGAGCCCGGGATGTGTTCTTGGGCCACCTGATCGCCACGCCCGTATCCCCATTTGCCTCATTTCATCCCTAACCTGGGGTAATGGGTGAGGACAAGCGGCTCGCCGCCGTGGTGGCGCTGGCTCAGGGGATGGCGGCGGCGCACACCCCGCGGGAGTCGTGGCGGGCCGCCGCGCTCGGTGCGTGCCGGGCCCTGGACGGGAGCTTCGCCGCCCTGTCGGTGTGGGAGCGGGAGCTGGGGCGGCTGCGGGTCCTGGTGAACGTGGGGGAGCGCCGCCCGGACGAGGAGGAGTTCCCGGAGGCCGAGGCCTATCCGGTGCACCAGTTCCCGGAGATCACCGAGTTCCTGCACGAGCGCTGGGCGGGCGGGGGCGAGCCGAACGCCTGGGTGGAGACCGACGAGGGCACGGCGGCCGGCACCCCCGGCTACCACCACCATCGTGTCGCCGCCCTGCGCCGCAGGGGCCGCGGCTGCTGCCTGGTCGCCCCCGTCGTGCTGCACGGCAGGGCCTGGGGCGAGCTGTATGTCGCCCGCGCGGCCGGCGCGCCCGTGTTCGGGCGGGCGGACGCCGACTTCGCCACGGTGCTGGCCGCCGTCGTCGCCGCGGGCATCGCGCAGACCGAGCGGCTGGAGGAGGCTCGCCGGCTCGCGTTCACCGACGCCCTCACCGGCCTCGCGAACCGGCGTGCCGTGGACGTGAGTCTGGAGGAGGCCGTCGAGCGGCATCGCGCGGACGGGGTCGTCGTCAGCCTTGTCGTCTGCGATCTCAATGGGCTCAAGAGGGTCAACGACACGCTTGGGCACGCGGTGGGCGACCGGCTGCTGGAGCGGTTCGGGTCGGTGCTGTCGCTGTGCGGGGCGATGGTGCCGGGTGCGCTCGCGGCGCGGCTCGGCGGGGACGAGTTCTGTTTGTTGGCGGTGGGGCCGCCTGCCGGTGAGGTGGTCAAGGCCGCGGATGAACTGTGCCGCAGGGCCGCGGAGTTGGAGCTGGGGGAGGGGGTGGCGTGCGGGGTTGCCTCGACCGAGGAGGCCATCGGGCCCGTGCGCTCGGCCCGGCGGCTGTTCCGGCTGGCCGACGCCGCCCAGTACCGGGCCAAGGCCATGCGCTCGGCCCGGCCGGTGGTCGCGGGCCGGGAGGGTCCGGACGATCCCGTCGTACGCCTCGCCGACGAGCCGACGCCCGAGCGGGCCGAGCGTGGAGAGCGGCGGCGCTTCCGCGGGCGGCGGCCGCCCGGGGGTGGCCGTGAGGTGAAGCACACGGATCGGTAAGGGTCACTCCTGTTCCCCACTAGTGACATCAACGCATTCAATGCGTACGCTCCTGAATATGGATATGCACACTGTGGTGGTGGGGACGTCCGGTGTCACCGCGTCCGACGTTCTCGCCGTGGCGCGCGGCGGCGCCCGGATCGAGCTGTCGGCGGAGGCGGTGGCGGCCCTCGCGGCGGCCCGGGAGATCGTGGACGCGCTGGCGGCCAAGCCGGACCCGGTCTACGGCGTCTCCACCGGTTTCGGAGCCCTGGCGACCCGGCACATCAGCCAGGAACTGCGCGCCCAGCTGCAGCGCAACATCGTCCGCTCGCACGCCGCCGGCATGGGCCCGCGGGTCGAGCGTGAGGTCGTACGGGCCCTGATGTTCCTGCGGCTCAAGACCGTCTGCTCGGGACACACGGGTGTGCGGCCCGAGGTCGCGCAGACCATGGCCGACGTGCTGAACGCCGGGATCACCCCGGTCGTGCACGAGTACGGCTCCCTCGGCTGCTCCGGCGACCTGGCCCCGCTGTCCCACTGCGCCCTCACGCTGATGGGCGAAGGGGATGCGGAGGGTCCCGACGGCAGCGTCCGGCCCGCCGGTGAGCTGCTCGCCGAGCACGGGATCCAGCCCGTCGAGCTGCGCGAGAAGGAGGGCCTGGCCCTCCTGAACGGCACCGACGGCATGCTCGGCATGCTGGTCATGGCCCTCGCCGACCTGGACACCCTGTACAAGTCCGCCGACATCACCGCCGCCCTCAGCATGGAGGCGCTGCTCGGCACGGACAAGGTCCTCGCGCCCGAGCTGCACGCCATCCGGCCGCACCCGGGGCAGGGCGCCTCCGCGGCCAACATGCTCGCCGTCCTCAAGGGCTCCGGGCTCACCGGGCACCACCAGGACGACGCGCCCCGCGTCCAGGACGCCTACTCGGTGCGCTGCGCCCCGCAGGTCGCCGGCGCCGGGCGGGACACCCTCGCGCACGCCCGTCTCGTCGCCGAGCGGGAGCTCGCCTCCGCCGTCGACAACCCCGTCGTGCTGCCCGACGGCCGCGTCGAGTCCAACGGCAACTTCCACGGCGCTCCCGTGGCCTACGTCCTGGACTTCCTCGCCATCGCGGCCGCCGACCTCGGCTCCGTCGCCGAGCGCCGCACCGACCGGCTGCTGGACAAGAACCGCAGCCACGGGCTTCCGCCGTTCCTCGCCGACGACGCCGGTGTCGACTCCGGGCTCATGATCGCCCAGTACACGCAGGCCGCGCTGGTGAGCGAGATGAAGCGGCTGGCCGTTCCCGCCTCCGCGGACTCCATCCCGTCCTCCGCGATGCAGGAGGACCATGTGTCCATGGGCTGGTCGGCCGCGCGCAAGCTGCGCACCGCCGTCGACAACCTGACCCGGATCATCGCCGTCGAGCTGTACGCCGCCACCCGCGGCATCGAGCTGCGCGAGGGCCTGACCCCGGCGCCCGCCTCGCAGGCCGTGATCGAGGCTGTGCGCGCGGCCGGTGTGCAGGGTCCCGGCCCGGACCGGTTCCTGGCCCCCGACCTGGCCGCCGCCGACGCCTTCGTGCGCGGGGGGCACCTCGTCGCCGCCGCGGAGACGGTCACCGGTCCGCTTCAGTAGGACGCGAGAAGAGGAAAGGGGCCCTGTCGGACGACAGGGCCCCTTTCGCGACGTCACTTCAGCTTGGCCGCCTGGGCCTTGATGACCGGGGCCGACACCGTGTAGGCCTTCTTGTTCATCATCGCGCCGATGTTGATGGTGGTGTACGTGGCGAGGGTGTTCCCGTGCCGCACGACCTCGGCGTGGAGCGGCATGGCCCCGTCCTTGCCCGAGTCGTTGGTCGCCGTGAAGGCAACCGACGCGTCGCCGGTGCCCGAGGACTTCTCCTCGGTGACCTTGGTGAACTTGCCCTTCTCGCCGTCCTGCTCGCCGGAGAAGCCGCCCGCGCAGGACTTCACCGCGTCGGTCACCGACTTCAGGGCCGACTCGGCGCCGTCACCGTCGTACGAGGCCAGGGTGACCACGGTGACGTCCAGGTCCATGGACTTGTTGAGCGCGTCCTCGAACTTGCCGTCGGCCAGGTCGTCCAGGGACGTGGCCTTGTCCGTGGGGTCCTTCTTGTCCTCGGTGGCCATGCGGCTGGTGTTCGCCGCCGGTTCGCCGGGCGCGATGCCGGTCAGGGCCCGGAGCACCGGGTCGCACTGGGCGTCGTCCGACGTGACCTTGCTCTTGTCGGGGATGCCGCCCTCGACGGGACCGACCTTGAAGCCGGGCACCTCGCCCTTGGCGATGATCAGCTGCTTCAGCTCGGCGACGCTCAGCGCCTTCGCGGCCGAGCTCCCGTCCTTGCCGCCCTTGCCGTCCCCGGAGTCCTTCGAACCCCCGTCGGAGCAGCCGGTGATGAGGGCGAGCGACAGCGCGCTCACAGCTGCGGTGGCGCACAGCCGCACGCCCGATGATCTCTTCATGGGCGGACTATGCGTTCTCCGTCAAGGAAGAGTCAAGCGCAATTAAAAGCCGAGGCGTTCCCGGCGTACCGAATACACCACGAATCCGGCGCCCACGGCGAGGAACAGGCTGCCACCGACGACGTACGGCGTGGTGTCGAAGCTGCCGGTGTCGGCGAGCTGGGTGCTGTCACCGGCGCCGGCGGCGTCCGTGGTCGCGGCCTCGGAGATCGCCTTCGCCTGCTGGGCGACCTGCGTCGTCCCGGTCACCTGTGTGGTCGCTCTGGCCGTGCCGTCCTGCGACGCGTTGGCGGACGGGACGAACCACAGGGCGCACAGCAGGGTCCCCGCGGCGGTGGCGGTCAGCAGTGGACGGCGGGCGGATGGCACGGAATATCGATCCCCCTTGTGACGCTGGCGAATTGGCCGTGTGGGGCGATGTTAGTGAAAATCGCGGGTCACAGGAAAGTCACGGGAGGTTTCAGTCGTACGCTCCGGTCATGAGCATGGAAGAGACATCACGTTTTGTACGGCTTCGGGTGGAGCTGGTTCTTGAGGTGCACGACGGGGGCGAGGTGACCAAGGCCGCGCTGCGCCGGCTCGCCGTCGATCCCGAGCTGCCTCCGGAGGAGCGGGCCCACGCCGAGAGCGCTGTGACGGAAGACACCGCGGAGGCCCTCGCCTATCTCGTGGACCCGTTCGACCTGGTCAGCGAGGTGCCCGGAGTGGAGCTCCAGCAGGCCTCCTGGTCCAGTGAGCGGATCGAGTACGACCCGGATTCGCCGGACTGGGAGCTGGACGAGGAAGATGGGGGCGACGACGAGGAAGAGGACGGCATCGGCTGAGCGTCCCGGGGAACCCGACCCCGGACGGCAACGGCCGTCCGGGGTCTCGTCGTCCCAGGGGGGGCGCACGGACGACTTCCGCACCACCTGTCCCGGGGGAGGGACGTGGTGTGGCCCACACATGTGATCTATGTGGAACGGGGCGGACCGGCCGTAGCGTTGAAGGTTCTCAACGGGGGCTTTCGGGGATTCCGCGGATTCGGCAGCGATGGAGAAGCGTGTGATGACGGACAGTAAGCGGCGCAAGGGCCTGACGGTCGCGTCCGCACTGCTCGGCGGTGTACTGGCACTCACCGGGTGTTCCGGCGGCGGCGACGCCAAGTCCGCCGACAGCGCAGACACCTCCCAGGCCAAGGCCGACGAGGCGGCGGCCAAGAAGTCCTCCGAGGCCCAGATCACCATCACGCCCAAGGACGGCTCCAACAACGCCTCCATCAACAACTCGGCCGCCGTCACGGTCACCAAGGGCACCCTCACCGGTGTGACCATGACCACCGCCGACGGCAAGGCGGTCGCGGGCGCACTGTCCGCCGACAAGACCAGCTGGAAGCCGACCGCCCAGCTGGAGCGCTCCACCACCTACAAGGTCGCCGCGGAGGCCAGGGACTCCGAGGGCCGTGTCGCGCACGAGAACGGCTCCTTCACCACGGTCTCCCCGGCCAACAGCTTCATAGGCAACTTCACCCCCGAGGACGGCTCCACCGTCGGCGTCGGCATGCCCGTGTCGATCAACTTCGACAAGGCGATCACCAACAAGGCCGCCGTCCAGAAGGGCATCACGGTCACCTCCAGCAGCGGCCAGGAGGTCGTGGGCCACTGGTTCAACGCCAACCGCATCGACTTCCGGCCCGAGACGTACTGGAAGGAGAACTCCACCGTCACGCTGAAGCTCAACCTCGACGGCGTCCAGGGTGCGAGCGGCGTCTACGGCGTGCAGCAGAAGACGGTCACCTTCCACATCGGCCGTAACCAGGTCTCCTACGTCGACGCGCAGACCAAGCAGATGAAGGTCACGCAGGACGGCAAGACCATCAAGACCATCCCGATCTCCGCCGGTTCGCCCGAGAACAAGACGTACCAGGGCATCATGGTCATGCAGGAGAAGTTCAAGGAGACGCGCATGAACGGCGCGACCGTGGGCTTCACCGACGACGACGGCAAGGGCGAGTACGACATCAAGGACGTGCCGCACGCCATCCGCCTGACCAGCTCCGGCACCTTCCTGCACGGCAACTACTGGGGCGCGAAGTCCATCTTCGGCAGCGTCAACACCAGCCACGGCTGCGTGGGCCTGTCCGACACCAAGGGCGCCAAGGACCCGAACACGCCGGCCGCATGGATGTACAACAACTCCCTGATCGGTGACGTGGTGGTCGTCCAGCACACCGGAGACAAGACCGTCGCCCCGGACAACGGCCTCAACGGCTGGAACCTGGACTGGGCGCAGTGGAAGGCCGGTTCGGCCGTCTGACAGCCCCTGCACAGTCTTTCCGATGCCGCCCCCAGGGGCGGCATCGGTGTTTCCGGGGCTTTCCCGGGGGCGGCCACAGCCTTCTCATGGTTCTTTTATTTCGGCCTTATCAAGTCATCACGGTCCGTCCCTAGCTTGCGGGCATGTTCTTCACCTACCTGAGGCGCGAACTGCGCCGCCGCAGAAAGGCGGCCCTGGTCGTCGCCTCCGGCCTCGCCCTGGGCATCGCACTGGTCATCGTGGTCAACTCCGTGTCCAGCGGCATGGGGAAGGCCCAGGACAAGGTCCTGCAGTCGCTGTACGGACTGGGCACCGACATGACCGTCACCAAGGCGGCGTCGGCGTCCACCGGCAACGCCCAGCGGCCCCGCTTCCAGTTCGACGCCCGCAACAACGACGACGACTCCACCCAGAGCAGCGACCGCGTCATGGTGCAGGGCTTCCAGACGCTGTCGACCTCGACGGTGACCAAGGTCGGCGCGCAGTCCGGCGTCTCGGACGCGGTCGGCGGGCTGAGCCTGCAGGTCATCAAGATCAACGGCCAGTTCACGCGCGGCCAGTTCCAGCAGAACGGCAACGGCGGCAGCCAGCGGGGCGGCCCCGGCGGAACCGGCCGGCCGCAGGGCGAAGTACAAGGCGGCGGCGCCGACTTCGACGTCAACAACTACTCCGTCTACGGCACCGACGTCACCAGGCCCGCCCTCGGCCCGCTGACCTCCTCGAAGATCACCAGCGGCCGTACGTTCAAGGCGACGGAGACGAACGCCGCGGTTGTCGTGGTCGACTCCGCCTACGCCAAGGAGAAGAAGTACAAGGTCGGCTCCACCGTCACCGTCAAGAGCGTCAAGTTCAAGGTGATCGGCATCGCCACCGCCGACAGCGGTGACTCGGCCGCCAACCTGTACATCCCGCTCAAGCAGGCGCAGACCCTCAGCGACTCGAAGAACAAGGTCACCACGATCTACGTCAAGGCGACCGACTCGCAGAAGATCGGCAGCGTCAAGTCGGCGATCCAGAAGAACGTCTCGGGTACGACGGTCACCACCTCCGCCGACCTCGCGGACACCGTCTCCGGCTCCCTGTCCACGGCCTCCTCCCTCGCCACCAACGTCGGCAAGTGGCTGTCCATCGCGGTACTGGTGGCCGCGTTCCTGGTCGCGGGCCTGCTCACCTCCGCCGCCGTCTCCCGGCGCGTCCGCGAGTTCGGCACGCTGAAGGCCCTGGGCTGGAAGTCCGGCCGGGTGACCCGGCAGGTGGTCGGCGAGGCCGTCGTCAACGGCCTGGTGGGCGGCGCTCTCGGCATCGCGCTCGGCCTGGCGGGCGCGTACGTCGTCACGGCCATCAGCCCCAGTCTGCAGGCCCAGCTCGGCGGCGGCACGGGCGCCGGCGGCTTCGGCGGCGGTCCCGGCGGCGGTGGCGGCTTCGGCGGCCCCGGCCCCCGGCAGGCCAAGACCCTGGAGGTCGCCCTCACGGCTCCGGTCAGCGTGACGACGATCCTCCTGGCGGTGGGCCTGGCGGTGGCAGGGGGCCTGATCGCGGGGGCGTTCGGCGGTTGGCGGGCGTCGAGGCTGCGCCCGGCGGACGCCCTGCGCCGTGTCGAGTAGGACGCGCTTGCCAACCCGGGGGCGCGGGGCCGTACCGATATGCGGCTCCGCCGCGCGGGCGCGCCCAGCCCCCACCGACCCGCAGCCGAAGACGCAACCAGGAGCCACCATGTACGAACTCAGAAACGTAACCAAGCGCTACACCAGGGGCAAAGACACCGTCCACGCCCTCGACGGCATTGACCTCACCATCGGCGACGGCGACAGACTCGTCATCCAGGGCCCCACAGGCGGCGGCAAGTCCACCCTCCTCCAGATGCTCGGCGGCCTCGACCGTCCCACCGAAGGCGAAGTCGTCCTCGACGGCACCGACTTGGCCAGGCTCTCCGAGGCCCGCCTCACCAAGGTCCGCAGCGAGAACGTCGGCTTCGTCTTCCAGTCCTTCAACCTCATCCCGACGCTCACCGCCCAGGAGAACGTGGAGACCGCTCTCGTCCCTCTCGGCATCAAGGTCAAGGAACGCCGCGAACTGGCCGCCGAAGCACTGAAGTCCGTGGGCCTCGGCGAACGCCTCTCCCATCTGCCCTCCGAGATGTCCGGAGGACAGCAGCAGCGCGTGGCCATCGCCCGCGCACTCGTCAAACGGCCGAAGGTCCTCCTCGCCGACGAGCCGACCGGCAACCTCGACGAGGGCATGCGCGACGAGATCATGGAGGTACTCGAACGCCTGTGGAAGGAGCAGGGGTTGACGTTCATCATGGTCACCCACGACTCCGCGATCGCGAAGAAGGCTCCGCGCCTGGCCACCATCCGCAAGGGCAGGATCACCGTGAAGGAGAACGCGGGCGCCTGACGGCCCATAACACCGTTCGTACGAACGTGACTTAGCGATTCTGTAACGGTGTCTCCCCCACTGCGTAACAGTTTTGGGTAGCGCTTTCTTACGCTCCTCTCATCTATTGAGCCGCCTGATCGCCCCCCGGCATACTTCGGGATCCGGGGGGTTGACGTGCAGGTGTACGAGACTGCCCCCCGCCGGGTGAACGGGGATTTCGCCCGGTAACTCATCTCCAGGGGGAGAACTTGCGCAGACAAGTGAAAAGAGCAGCTGCGGCCACTGTGGCCACCGCCGCAGCCGTCGCCCTCGCAGCGGGTATGACCAGCCCCGCGTCGGCGAAGCCCGAGCAGCGCGTCTCGGCCGCTGCCTCCTCGCTCAGCGTCAAGCACCACGTCACCCTGATCACCGGCGACCGCGTCGCCCTCGACGCCAAGGGCCGCGTCGTCGGCCTCCAGCGGGCCAAGGGGCGCGAGCACATACCCGTCCAGGTCCGCAAGGCCGACGGGCACACCCTCGTCGTTCCGGCCGACGCGGCCCGCCTGGTCGCCTCCGGCAAGCTGGACCAGCGGCTGTTCGACATCACCGAGCTGAACAAGGCCGCCACCCGCAAGGCCCAGAAGAACGGCCTGAAGGTCATCGTCGGCTACCGCGGTTCCGCCACGGCGGCCAAGCAGGACGTCCGCGACGCGGGCCACCTGCGCCGCAGCCTCACGGCGCTGAACGCGGACGCGGTGCAGACCCCGGTCAAGGACACCGCCGAGCTGTGGGACGCCGTCACCAACGGCGACAAGACCGCCTCCGGCATCGCGCACGTCTGGCTCGACGGCGTCCGCAAGGCCTCGCTCGACAAGTCGGTGCCGCAGATCGGTGCGCCGGTCGCGTGGGCCGCGGGCTACACCGGCAAGGGCGTCAAGGTCGCCGTCCTGGACACGGGTGTGGACACCAGCCACCCGGACCTCAAGGACCAGGTGATCGAGTCCAAGAACTTCTCCGCCGCGGCCGACGCCAAGGACCACTTCGGTCACGGCACGCACGTCGCCTCCATCGTGGCGGGCACCGGCGCCAAGTCGGGCGGCAAGTACAAGGGTGTCGCTCCCGACGCCAGGCTCCTCAACGGCAAGGTCCTGGACGACACCGGCTCCGGTGACGACTCCGGCATCCTCGCCGGCATGGAGTGGGCGGCCTCGCAGGGCGCCTCGGTCATCAACCTGAGCCTGGGCGGCTACGACACGCCCGAGATCGACCCGCTCGAGGCCGAGGTCAACAAGCTCTCCGCCGAGAAGGGCATCCTGTTCGCGATCGCCGCGGGCAACGAGGGCCCCCAGTCGATCGGTTCGCCGGGCAGCGCGGACGCCGCGCTCACCGTCGGCGCGGTCGACGACAAGGACAAGCTGGCCGACTTCTCCTCGACCGGCCCGCGCACCGGCGACGGCGCCATCAAGCCGGACGTCACCGCGCCCGGTGTGGACATCACCGCCGCCGCGGCCAAGGGCAGCGTCATCGACCAGGAGGTCGGTGAGAAGCCCGAGGGCTACCTGACCATCTCCGGTACCTCGATGGCCACCCCGCACGTCGCGGGCGCCGCCGCGATCCTGAAGCAGGAGCACCCCGACTGGGGCTACGCCGAGCTGAAGGGCGCGCTCACCGGCTCCGCCAAGGGCGGCAAGTACACGCCGTTCCAGCAGGGTTCGGGCCGGATCGCGGTCGACAAGGCCATCAAGCAGTCCGTGATCGCCGACCCGGTGTCGGTCAGCTTCGGTGTGCAGCAGTGGCCGCACACCGACGACACCCCGGTCACCAAGCAGGTGTCGTACCGCAACCTCGGCGACAAGGACGTCACCCTCAACCTGACCAGCACCGCCATCGACCCCAAGGGCCAGGCGGCACCGGCGGGCTTCTTCAAGCTCGGCGCGACCAAGGTGACGGTCCCGGCGCACGGCAAGGCCTCCGTCGACCTGACGGCCAACACCAAGCTGGGCGGCACCCTCGACGGCGCCTACTCCGCGTACGTGACCGCGACCGGCGGCGGGCAGACCGTCCGCACGGCCGCCGCGGTGCAGCGCGAGGTGGAGTCGTACGACGTCACGCTGAAGTTCATCGGCCGTGACGGCAAGCCGGCCCAGTACTTCGACGCCGACATGACGGGCGTGGCCGGCCTGGCCAACGGCCAGTGGCTGAACCCGTACGACCCGTCCGGCACGGTGAAGGTGCGCGCGCCCAAGGGCACGTACATCCTCAACACCGCCACCTTCGTGGACCCGAAGGACGTCGCCAAGGGCACCGACTGGATCGCCCAGCCGAAGCTGACCGTCTCCGGCAAGCAGACGATCACGATCGACGCGCGCAAGGCCAAGCCGGTGGACATCACCGTCCCGGCCACGGGCCTGAAGTCCCAGTTCGCCTCGCCGGAGTGGGACGTCACGATCGGCGACGGCCAGTACGGCTTCGGCTGGTTCCTCGACTCGTACGACAACTTCCACACCGCCCACATCGGCGGGTCGCTGCCCGCGGGCACGCTGTACCAGCAGTGGGACGCGCACTGGTCCAAGGGTGCCACCCAGGAGTACGACGTCACCTCCGGCGGTCCGGTCACCAAGCTCGCCACCGGCTACACCAAGCACTACAAGGCGAGCGACCTGGCCACGGTGAAGGCCCGGCTCGGTGCCGCCGCGAGCGGCAAGAAGGGCACCGTCAACGCGGTGGGCTGGCTGCCCGGCAGCTCCGGCGCCTCCTCCATCGGCATCCCGCAGACCCTGCCCGGCACCCGCACCCTGCACCTGTCGGCCAAGGGCGGCGTGAAGTGGCAGCTGGAGTTCGAGCAGGACGGCGGGGTGGACCCGGACGGGTTCCCGGTCGCCGACGCGTCCTACTCGGCCGGCGCGCAGTCCTTCACGGCGGGCAAGTCGTACACGAAGACCTTCAACACCGCGGTCTTCGCCCCGCTCGTCAACGCCGACTTCGGCGTCTTCCGGGACGGCAACGAGATCTACGGCATGATGCCGCTGTTCGCGGACGGCGCCAAGCACGTCGGTTCGTCGACGTTCACCTCGGCGACCACGACCCTGTACCGCAACGGCGTCAAGGTCGGCTCCAACGACGACCCGATGTTCGGCGAGAAGACCTTCAAGGTGCCCGCCGGTGACGCCGCGTACAAGCTGACCACCTCGGTCAAGCGCTCGGCCAAGGTGTCGGAGGCCTCCGCCCGGATCGACGCGGCCTGGACCTTCCGCTCCAAGAAGCCGGCGGGCGGCTCCGCGAAGCTCCCCGTCTCCGCCCTGTACTTCGGTGCCAAGACCGGCCTGGACAGCCGCGTCGAGGCCGGCAGGACGGTCACCTTCCCGGTCACCGTCGAGGGCGCGGCCGCGGGCAGCAACCTGAAGTCCCTGACGGTGTACGTCTCCTACGACGGCAAGACCTTCAAGAAGGTCGACGTCCGCGGCGGCAAGATCACCGTGAAGAACCCGGCGAAGAACAAGGCCATCTCGTTCCGAGCCAAGATCGCCGACAAGAAGGGCAACACGTCGACGATCACGATCCACAACGCGTACTACGGCAAGTGAGCCGTCGTACCTGAGTAGGCCGTGAGCGAACGGCCCGCCGGAGCAGAAGCTTCCGGCGGGCCGTTCGTGCTTGTGTGCCCGTATGACGGCTCACACAGTCGAGTACATCCGTTACCGCGTTCCCGAGCAGCAGTCGGCGGAGTTCCATTCCGCCTACACCCGCGCGGCCGTCCAGCTGGCCGCCGCTCCCCAGTGTGTCGACTACGGACTGACCCGCTGCGAGGAGGAGCCCGAGTCCTGGATCCTTCGGATCACCTGGACGTCCACCGAGGACCACCTCCAGGGTTTCCGCGGGTCGGAGCTGTTTCCGCCGTTCCTCGCGGAGATCCGGCCGTACGTGGAGAACATCGAGGAGATGCGCCACTACCGGCCGACCGGTGTGCAGGGCGGCGGAGGTGCCGTGCCCACCCTGTACGACTGGGCGGGCGGCGCCGCGGCCTTCTCACGGCTGACCTCGGTCTTCTACGACAAGGTGGTCAAGGACGACCTCTTGGCCCCGCTCTTCCAGGACCTCGCCCCAGGCCACGCCTCCCATGTCGCCCTCTGGCTCGGCGAGGTCTTCGGCGGCCCCGCCCGCTACTCCGAGACCCAGGGCGGCCACTCCCACATGGTGGCCAAACACTTCGGCAAGCACATCACCGAGCCCCAGCGCCGCCGCTGGGTCAATCTCATCCAGGACGCCGCCGACGACGCTGGTCTGCCCGTCGACGCCGAGTTCCGCTCGGCCTTCCTGGCCTATGTGGAGTGGGGAACCCGGCTGGCGGTGTACTTCTCGGGCCCGGACGCGCGGCCTCCCGCCGAGCAGCCGGTGCCGAAGTGGAACTGGGGGGCGATGCCGCCGTACCAGGGCTGATGCAGGGGCCTTGTCAGCTCGCGCTCATGCCCCGTTCCGGCCACTGGCTGCGCTCCTCGAACAAGGAGTTGATCTTTCGGGACGCCTTGAGGAACGTGTAGTCGGTGTTGCCGTCGTCGGACGTCGAGGTGCGGCTGGTCGTGTTCATGGTGAGGGTGCGGTCCATTTCGGCGGGGTCCTCGCCGAAGGAGTAGCGAATGGAGCCCGGCTGCTCGGACAGCTTTTTGAAGTACACCAGGGACGCCATTACCACTCGCTCTCGAAGTCTTCCCGCTTGTTGAGCGGAACCATGTTCTGCCAATTGTAGTTTTGGTTGGCCACCCGGTGTGCTTCCTGGTAGGTCGCACCCGGGTGCGACCGCAGGTAGTCGAGTTCCGTCAGCTCGTGTTCGAGCAGCACGTGGTCCTCGGGCAGGGCGTTGCCGGAACGGAGGCGGATCCAGGCGTCGGCGATCTCGGCGTCCGCGTCGAACCTGCGGGTGACGACCTTGCCGGTTTCGTAGTCCTCGATCGGGTGCTCGGTATCGAAGACGTGCTTCTTGATGGTGGAGATTTCCTCCTCGGTGAACCCTGTCGTGCCGCCCGCCCGGGGCACACCTTCGGTGTTGCGGCTGATGGCGGCGACGTCGCGGGAGTCCTGACGGAAATTGTCGTACGCGGCTTCAGCCCACTTCGTCTGTGCGGGATCGTCGAGGATGTCACGCGGGCGGCGCCGGGCGCCGGTGAGCCACTCGTCGCCGCTCCGTGTCCCGCCCAGAGCGGGAGCGGCCTCCTCCGGCATGTTGGCCAGGAGCAGCCGGGGGTCCGTGAGGGCGGGCATGTCACCGCCGAGGAGGTTGCGCCAGCCGCCCGCTTCGGCCGCGGCCCTCGCGCCACCGGCTGCCGCGCCGAACATGCCGCCGTACAGCATCCCGTCCGTGGCCGCCCCGCTGGCCTCGTCCAGGCTGAAGCCCTTGCTCTCGCCGGTGGCGATGGCCATGGGCTGGGCGACGGCCAGGTCGACGGTCACCGACTCGATGCCGCCGAGCGCGGCCGTGGCCAGGGTGGTGCCCGCGATGGTGGCGACCTCGGTGGAGACGGTCACGCCGAGTGTGCCTGCCATCTCCACGATGCTCGCGGTGGCTGCCGCGGCGGCGCCTTCGGAGATGCCCGCCGTGAAGATGGCCAGGGCGGTCCCGGCGACGATCGTCGCTCCGACGATCTCCAGTTCGTGTTCGAGGTGTTTCTCCGCGGAGTGGACGGCGTCGGCGTACTTGTCGAGGGCTTTGGCCATGTCCCTGGCGCCGTCGATCATGTCCTGGAGCCAGCCGTGTTTCTCGTAGTAGTAGCGGCGCCAGAACGGGTCGTCGAAGGCGGAGATCGCCTCGCCCTTGTTGTGCTCGATGATGGAGCGGGCCGACTTGTTCGCGGCGGCCGCGACGTCCTCGATGTCATCGGCGAAGTTCCGCCAGGCCGTGGCCGCGTCCCGCAGCCCGTCCTCGTCGGCGGCCGGCCACCACATGCCGGTGACGTCCTGGACGATCTGCTTGGCCTTGTCGCCGACGCTCACTTGCCCTGGTCCCCGTCCTTGACGGTGATCTTGCTGAACATGGCGCGGACCAGCTCTTCGTTGTCGATATGGCCGTCGGCCATGTCCGTCATCGCCTCATGGATGCTGGCCAGACCCTCGGCGAGGATCTGCGCCGCGTTCTCCATCTGCTTGACGTGCGGGCCGTACGCCTTGTGGAAGGCGGTGCCCTGTTCGTCGTCGCCCCACGGCGAACCCGCAGCGGAGAGAGCCGTCTTGAGCTTGGTGAGCGCCTTGGTGAGATCCGTGCTGTGGGTGTGGAAGTGGGGCGCCGTCGCCTTCAGATCGGCGATCTCGATGTGGAGTATCTCGCCCTTGCCATCCGCGTCGCCCATGACTTCGCGCTCGCCCCCCTCGGTCGGCCTGTCAGCCGAATCACCCTACGCGAAGCGCCTCGTTCACAACCGCGAGCAGTGCTAAGCACCAGTAAAGATCCACTCATCTCTTTTCAGCGCGACGGTGCCGAACTCCCCGTCCCCGCACTGGTCGCGTCCGTGCCCCAGCTGGCCAGCAGGCGCAGGGACTCAGCCGACGGGGAACCGGGCTCCGCGTGGTACGTCACCAGGCCGAGGTCCGAGTCGTCCGTGAGGCGGAAACTCTCGAAGTTCAGGGAGAGGTCCCCGACCAGGGGGTGGTGCAGGCGCTTGACGCCGTGGCTCTTCTCCTTGACGTCGTGGGTCGCCCACAGGCGACGGAACTCGTCGCTCTTGACGGAGAGCTCGCCCACCAGCGCGGACAGCCGCGGGTCGTCCGGATAGCAGCCCGCGTCCATGCGCAGGGCGCAGACGATGTCGATCGCCTTCTGCTCCCAGTCGACGAAGAGGTCGCGGTACTCGGGGTGCAGGAAGACGAGACGGGCCCAGTTGCGTTCGGCGGGCGGCAGCTCCGACCAGTCGCCGAAGACCGCGGCCGCCATCCGGTTCCAGGCCAGGATCTCCGCCCGGCGCCCGACGATGTACGCCGGCACGCCCTCCATCACCTCCAGCAGCCGGTGCAGTGCCCCCCGCACCTGCTGCTGCCGTGCCGCCGGCTTCTTCTTGTGCGCCTTCGGCTTGGCCAGGTGGGTGAGGTGGGCGTGCTCGGCGTCGGTGAGGCGCAGGGCGCGGGCGATCGAGTCCAGGACCTCCGCCGAGACGTTGCGTCCGTTGCCCTGTTCCAGCCGGGTGTAGTACGCCACCGACACCCCGGCCAGCTGGGCCAGCTCCTCGCGGCGCAGCCCCGGCACCCGGCGGTGCCGTCCGAAGTCGCGCAGCCCCACGTCCTCCGGCTTCAGCCGGGCCCGCCGGCTGCGCAGGAACTCGCTCAGCTCGGCCCGCCGGTCCAGGGGCCGGCCGGCGGCCGCGTCCTGCTGTTCGTCCATACGGCCAGTATCGGCCGTCTCCCGTAGTCGTACGCCCGTCAGCCTGACCCCGCCAGTGGTAGGCACAGCGGTCGTACGAAGATCTGTGGTCTGGGTGAGCGGCGGCGCCCGCTGCAGGCTGGACGCCGTACCCGGTCGAAAGGCAACCGGGCACGACCCCCCTGCTAGGAGAACCCCGGCATGACCACTGTTGCTGCGTACGCCGCGCCCGCCGCCAAGGCCCCGCTGGAGCGGACCACGATCGAGCGGCGCGCGGTCGGTGAGTTCGACGTCCTGATCGACATCGAGTTCGCCGGTATCTGTCACTCCGACATCCACCAGGCCCGCGAGGGCTGGGGCACGGCGATCTTCCCCATGGTCCCCGGCCACGAGATCGCGGGTGTCGTCTCCGAGGTCGGTCCCGGTGTCACCAAGTACGCCGTGGGCGACCGGGTGGGCGTCGGCTGCATGGTCGACTCCTGCCGCGAGTGCGAGAACTGCCTCAAGGGCCTTGAGCAGTACTGCCTGGGCGGCAACGTCGGCACCTACAACGCCGTCGGCAAGGACGGCGAGCCCACCTACGGCGGCTACTCGCAGAAGATCGTCGTCGACGAGAACTTCGTCGTAGGGATCCCGGACGGCCTGTCCCTGGACGTGGCCGCCCCGCTCCTGTGCGCCGGCATCACCACGTACTCCCCGCTGCGGCACTGGAACGCCGGTCCCGGCAAGAAGGTCGCGGTCGTCGGGCTCGGCGGCCTCGGCCACATGGCGGTCAAGATCGCGCACGCGATGGGTGCCGAGGTGACCGTGCTCTCGCAGTCCCTGCGCAAGAAGGACGACGGGCTGAAGCTGGGCGCCGACCACTACTACGCCACCAGCGACCCGAAGACCTTCCAGGAGCTGGCCGGTACCTTCGACCTGATCATCTCGACGGTGTCGGCGCCGCTGGACTTCGGTGCGTTCCTGTCCCTGCTGAAGACCGACGGCGCGCTGGTGAACGTCGGCGCCCCCGAGGAGCCGGTCTCCCTCAACCTGTTCTCGGTGATCGCCGGCCGCAAGACCCTCGCCGGCTCCGGCATCGGCGGCATCCGCGAGACCCAGGAGATGCTCGACTTCTGCGCCGAGCACGGCATCGGCGCGGAGATCGAGCTGATCAGCGCGGCCGAGATCAACGAGGCGTACGAGCGGGTGCTGGCGAGTGACGTCCGGTACCGCTTCGTGATCGACACGGCGACGATCTGACCTTGTCCGGCTGCGCCGCGTGGGGCTGGTCGCGCCCACGCGGCGCAGCCGCATATCGACACAGCCCCGCGCCCCAGGGGGGTGCGGCACCGTCAGCCGTAGCCGCGGGCGGCCTGCAGCCTGCGCAGCTAGGACAGACCGAAGACCTCCCCGGCCCCGTAGGCCCGCACCACCACACCCCCCTCCCCACCGGGCCGTACGACATGCACGCGCCCGGCTCCCGCCACCCGGCAACCCTCGGTGCCCACCTCAACCACGGTGTTCTCATCGAGGGCGACGCCGTACGGCACCTCCCCGCGTCCCACCACCGCGACCAGCCGCCCCAGCGTCCCCCACTGCGCGGCATGCACGTCCACCGCGAACGGCACGAGCCCCAGCCCCGCCCGCACGTCGATCTCCTCGAGATCCTCGGCGGTGTCCTCCGGGCACACCGGCACCCCGTCCGCCAGCCATCCGCCGACCACTGCCCGCCGTGCGGCCACGGCGGCGCCCGCGGAGAACCCCGCGTAAGGCAGCCCCCGCTCGGCGAGCTGTTGCGGCAGGCGGTCCAGGCACTCGGTGAACGCCTCCTGGTACGCGGGCGTCAGCCCACCGCACGCCAAGAGACCATCCACGTCGTCCAGTGCCCCCTCCGGCTCGAAACGCCCCCCGAGCGGTACGAGCAACGGCACAGGCGAACACGGGCGGGCCTTCCGCAGCGCCTCCGCATACCGCTCGAACTGCTGCGCCCCGTCCCCCTCGTCGACGATCACGCACCCGACCCGCGGCACATCCCCACCGCGCGCAGCCGCCTGCCGCAGAAATGGCTCGTACACCTCCGGGACGTCCCAACCGCCACCGATCAGAAACGCGGAACTGCTCATTCGGACCCTCCCCTTGCGCGAAGTGCGAATGTACGAGGACGCAGGCACCGCGGTCGCCCGAATATCCGGATCCTCTAATATCCGGATCCTCGAAAATATCCGGATCCTCGAAGGAACCGCAGGGGGTCACGTCTGAGGGCGGGGATCACTTCCGCCGGTTCTGTTCCACAGCCTGCTCGCGGTAGTACGTGCGCCAGATCAGCCGGTGCACCCGCGTCCAGCGCGGCACCGATCGCACGCCGGGGATGAAGGGCACCAGCACCAGGCCCAGGCTGAGCAGGGCCATCACACCCCAGATCAGGGCGTCGGCGTTGCCGGAGGACTTGAAGGGCTCGATCTGGTACCAGAAGGTGTAGAGCCACAGCCACGCCTGGCCAGGGAAGTTCCCGGTCTCGTTCATCATCCCCCACTGGTCGCCGCCGAGGTGCTCGGCACGGGCCAGCGACTCCAGGTGGGAGCCGTCGGAGAGGAAGAGCAGCGGACGGGTGTAGTCGGTCTGGTAGAACTTGCCCTCCGCCTGGAGTTCGCCGTCCAACGCGCCGCTGCGGGCCAGTTCGAGGAGGCGTGCGGTGAGAACGGGGACCGGGCCGTAGTCGCCCTTCGAGGGGGCGCCGCCGCGGGCCTTGGCCAGGGCGTCGGAGTAGGCCGCGGCCCATGCCTGGTGCCGGGCGGCCGGGGCGGCGTCCCAGGTGGCGAGGGCCGCGGTGACGGCGGGCGGTTCCGGGACGTCGCGCAGCGGACGCAGCACGAAGTCCTTCGCCGTGTCCACCGGGATGCGGACGCCCGCGGCGCTCTGCAGCCCGACCGGGCCGAGCTTCTGCGCCGCGCCCGGCGTGTGGTTGTACGGCGGCCCGTACTCGGCCGTTCCGCTGGTGCCGCCGAGTTCGGTCACGGCGGTCGCGGTGAAGTCGGCGCCGTCGGCCCGCGCCCAGGAGGCCAGGGTCACCGGCTTGACGTCGGGCGAGGAGAAGACGGCGGCCAGGACCGCGGTGAGCAGCGCGACCACGACCAGCGCGATCGTGAACTCCTTGACCAGGTCGTACGGCCTTGTGGGGAAGGCAGCCGGGTCCGGCACGGCGGACTCACGGTGGCGTCCTTTCATCGCGCTGCCTCCCGCGTGGTCGCGTCCGCGGGACCGGTGGTGGCGTCGATCGGTGGCACGATCCCGCGCAGCCGGACCAGCAGGATGTGCCAGACCGTCAGCAGACCGAGGACGAAGGGCAGCAGGACGATGTGCCACATCAGCATCTGGCCGAAGTCCAGCACGTTGAAGAACGCGCCGATGCCGACCGAGTTGAGCCCGTCCTTGGCCTGGCCGGCGATCCACTGGGAGTCGAAGTTCTGCTGGACCAGGTAGCCGGTGAAGGCAGTGCCGATCGAGGTGAAGAAACACACCGCACCGGTGATCCAGGTCGCCGCCCGCCGACCGCGCCAGGCGGCCATGAAGAACTTGCCCCACAGGTGGATGACCATGAAGAACATGAACAGCTCGACGCTCCACAGGTGCAGGCCGTTCACGTACTTGCCGGTTCCCGAGACGTGCCACCACGCGGGCCCCTTCAGGGCCAGGACCCCACCGGTGACCAGGACGACGATCAGCGCGGCCACGGTGAGCACGCCGAAGACGTAGATCCACGAGGCCATGTATGCGGGCTGGGTGTCCGGCAGCAGCTTGTCCGGGGGCAGTGCCCGTACCGCCCGTCGCCGGAGTGCTCCGGTCCAGCCTCCGCCGACTCCGCCTGCCTCGCTCATCCTCGGCCTCGCCCTCGGGGGAACGGGAGGAGCAGAGCCGCCACGAAGACCACCAGCATCACCCCGATGACCACCAGGTTGGCGACAGACAGCTGCACCACACCCCAGTGCACATAGAGCCCGGTACCGTTGAGATCGATGGGCGCGGCAAGGACGCGTTCGACGGAGTGCGGGTGTCCTGTCATGATGCGACTCCTCTCAGAGGCCAAGATCAAGTAGAGCGCCTTGCGAGTCTCCCGGCCTCCCGGCCGACCGGACCGTAGGCCGAACGGCTCAATCGCACAGGAGCGGCCCTGCCCGGGGCGGACCTCTTCCTTCGCCGGCCACTCGCCGGCCACTCCGTGTGAGTCGATGATCGAGATGGATGACGAAAGAGGTGATCGGCGATGCCACCGCATTGCGATTCTCTCGACGGTCCCGTTGTCACGGCCGCGCGTCTGGCATTGGAAGACAAGAACATCGATCACGTGTATCCCTACGTGTCCGCGGAGGGAGAGCCGGAAGTCCGTGAGGCCTTCGGTCTCGCTCTCAAGGCGCGGGCGCTCGGCCGGGAGGCACGGGAAGTGGCCGATCGCTGGTTCTTCGAGACGGCGGTCCGTGTGCACCGTGCTGGTGAGGGCGCTCCTTTCACCGGGCTCAAGCCGGCGGGGCTCGACATCGGTCCGGTGATTCCGGCTGCCGAGCGTGCTCTCGACACCGGTTCCGCGGACGAGCTGACCGCGGTGCTGTGCGAGATCGTCCGGGAGCGGGTAGAAGATCGTCTCGGAGCTGCACTGGCCCTCAAGGAGCACGTCGGTGAGGGAGTGGCTGCCGCTCGCGCATATGTGGAGGCCGGGCTCGGACTGCAGGTATGGGCCCATGGCCTGTACAAGCAGGCGTGTTCCACCTCCGCCACCACGTGAACGGGGATACTGCCTGCCACGCGGTGGTGGCCGGGGTCGTATGTCGGCTCGTCCGGCTCGGCTCGACGGCCGGGCCGGGGCCGGGTCTCAGAGGCGGCTGTACTTCTCGATGTCCTCGGTGAACTCCTTGATCGCCTGTGCGGTGAGCGTCGGCCGGGTGTCGGCGATGGCGGTTATGTAGTCGTCGGTGTTGGCCGGTCGGCCCTCCCGCTCCATGACCTCACGCTCGAACGCCGCCTGCGCGCCCTTACGGGCGGCGAACTCGATGTCGGCAGGGGTGAACAGCTCGCTGGCCTCGACCAGTTGGGTGAGGTCCACCGAATCGCCGGCGGTCCTGAGATAGCGGGTCCAGATCGCCGCGCGGGCGGTCGGGTCCGGCGGGCCGATGGGAATGACATAGTCGAACCGGCCCGGCCTC
Source organism: Streptomyces sp. NPDC001450 (assembly GCF_053597295.1). Lineage (NCBI taxonomy): Bacteria > Bacillati > Actinomycetota > Actinomycetes > Kitasatosporales > Streptomycetaceae > Streptomyces > Streptomyces sp. NPDC001450. The sequence goes on along the minus strand of NZ_JBSFHY010000022.1, from coordinate 53,915 downwards.
AGGAAGGCCGGATCGAGCGAACGCACGGAATTGGTGGCGCAGGCCAGCAGCCGCGCGTCGTGCTCGCGGAAGCCAGGGATCAGTTTGAGCAGCTCGTTGGTCACCCCGTGCCCTGGGTCGACCGCTTTCCCGGACCGCACGCCGGCGATCTCCTCGACCTCGTCGATGAAGAGCAGCACCGAGTCCAGTTCCGCCAGATCCGCGAAGGCCTCCCGAAGCGCCGCGGCCAGCCCCTCGCTCGTGTCGGCCGCGAGCCGGGACGGAAAGAGCTCCACGAACGGCCAGCCGAGCCGCGAGGCGACCGCTTTGGCGAAGCTGGTCTTCCCGGTGCCAGGGGGGCCGAACAGGATGATCGCCTTGGGAGGGGCGACACCGTAACGGTCGGCCAGCGCAGGCTCCGTCAGCGGGAGCACGACACGGCGTTCGACCACTTGCTTCTCGCGCTCCATGCCGGCCATGGCGTCCCAGAGCCCCTCGGGGAGCATGCGACCGCCCAACGCCGCGAGAACGTCGGCGTTGGCGGTTCCGGGGGGTTCGAGCTTCTCGTAGTAGGTCAGGTCGTCGCGGAACCGGTAGCCGGAGTTCTCCAGGGCCTTCGTCCCGGCGGCACCGGCGGGCAGAAGCGCGCTGATGTGGCGCGTGCCCAGTGCTCGTAGGCGCCGCTCCAGCTCGGCGAGGAGCGCACTGCCGATCCCGCGCTCGCGCCATCGGGAGGCGAGCGCCACCAAGAGGATCCACCCTCGCTTGCCGTGCGCCTGGGCCACGGCCATGCCCACGAGTTCGTCCCCGACCACTGCGACGACCGCCGTCTGACCGCCCTTGGCCGCAGCCATGACCTCGGATACGGGAAACACCCGGTCCTCGTAGCCCCGGCGGCTCTGGTCCCAGATCTGAATGGCCTGGTCGAGATCGTCGTCGCGATAGTCGCGCAGATGCCAAGCGGGCATGGCCACCACCCTCACCCGGCGGGAGAGTCCCATTATCCCAGCCAGGGCGTTCGGCGACGAACCCAGCCAGTCATCCTTCGGCGGGAGCGACACCTATTGAGGAGCGGGGTGCCCAGGACGCCTGGCACGTCGTCCAACGGCCCGGACCTCCGCCGCATTCCGGTCAGGCCTCTGCCGCCACCGCCCGCACCGTGTCGTTGCGGACCTGGCAGTAGTACGCCGCCGCGCCGTCGCCCCGGTAGCTCCACGGCAGTGCTTCCACGTACCCGTCGACCAGCTTGAACTGCTCCAGCGCCGCCTCGTGCCGGTCCTGGAGGTGGAGGTAGAACGCCAGCAGGTGGCGCAGCTGTGCCAGGCCCGGGTGGGTGGGGTCGGCGGCCGCCGCGTCCGCGAGGCCCGCGTCGACCCTGGCCACCATCTCGGGCGTGTTGTCGGCCGCGGTGTCGGTCGACTCGTCGTGCTCGAAGTGCGCGATGAGCGGCAGCGCCGTCAGCAGGCTGCCCAGCGGGGCCTCGGCGGCCGCACGCTCGGCGAAGTCGAACGCCAGCTGCCGGGAGCCCCGCCACTTCGCGCACCAGTACTGGAGAGCCGAGAAGTGGGCCCCGAAGTGGTGCGGGGCGCGGGTCTTGATCTCTGCCCAGAGCTTGTCCAGCTCGGCGTTCGCGTACCCGAGGCCGAGCGCCACCCAGATCTCCGCGACGTACGGCGTGGGGTCGTCGGGATTGAGGGCGGCCGCCCGCGCGATCTCCTCGCGTGCGCCCACCAGCGTCCGGTGGAAGCCCTGGAACTGCTCCTGCGTCGTGTACTTGGCCTTCTTCGCACCCCGCAGCTCCCAGGCGAGGTACACCGTGCTCTGCGCCCGGACCACGGCCGCGTCCGGGTCCTCGGGGCGCGCGGCCTCCCAGGCCAGCAGCCACTCGTCGTCCTTGGCCGCGAGCGTGGCGAGGTGGCCGGTGAGCGTCGAACGGCGCTCCCAGTCCCGGCCGACGGCGCGCAGCGCCGTCGCGGCGGGCTGCCAGTCACCCCGGCGCACCGCGTCGAGGGCGGCGGCCCAGTCGGCGGGCAGCGGGGCGGAGTGGTCCATGTTCTGCCGTTCGGCGGGCAGCAGCCCGAGCTTCTCGGCGGCCTGCGCGGCCTCGGTGCCGTCATCGGGGCTCGGCTTGAAGAACTCCTTCAGGAACACCCCGGCGATCCACACCACGAAGATGAGCGTGGGGACGGCCAGGACGGCCAGGATCCAGAGCAGCACGGTCATGGAGGGTGCGGTCCGTTTCGTCGAGGGTGAGTCGAGGGGGAGTCGAGGGGGAGTGGCGAAGGGGCGGCTACGGCGCGTAGGGTCTGCCGCTCACGCGGGCTGGGGCGCCACCGGTGGCAGCAGTGCCCGCAGCGGTGCGGTGTCGGGGTGGTCGGCGAGCGCCGCCTCCACCGCCGCGTCGAGCGCGGCCTCGGGGCCGTCGTCCGGTGTGTTCTCCGACGTCCAGCCGGGCAGCCGGACGGTGGCCGCGCAGGACCAGGAGAACTCCCAGTGCAGCAGCGAACGGGCGCTGAACTCGGCCAGCACCATCGTCCGCAGCGAGTCGCGCAGCCGGGGCCGGACGAACTCGCGGAAGGCCCGGCCCTTCGCCGCGGACGCCTCCTCGGACAGCGGCAGCCGCTCCGCCACCCGCCACAGCCGGCCGTCGTCGATGACCTCCAGCAGCGCGGACAGCGTCGCCGGCTGCCCGGTGTAGTCGGCGAGCGCCCGGTGCAGCGGGGTGCGTACGGAGGACATGCCCTCGGCCATGGAGGCCTCCAACAGCTCCTGCCACGTGGCCGTGCGCCCGAAGGCGAGCACCTCGTCCGTCAGGACGGTGTCCTCCAGCGCGGTCAGGGTGCGCCGCGGGTCGGTGAGCAGGGCGAGGGCCGCGACCTCGGCCTCCTCGGTGCGTCCGTCGTCGGGCAGCGCCTCGATCCGGCGCACTCGTTCGGCCGTCGGCGGATGGGAGTCGTACGGCGAGGCGGGCTCGGTCGGCAGATCGGTCCGCAGCTCCGCCAGTTCCTGTTCGCGGGCCGTCAGCAGCCGGCCGAAGCCGCCGAAGAACTCGCCGCGCGGCGGCAGCAGCCGTACGGGCAGGCCCAGGGCGGCGTAGGAGTCGAGGTAGAAGTCGTGGGAGGAGACCAGGGCGGGGATCTCGCGCAGCGCCGAGGCGGTCGCGTCGCGCCCGGCGATGCGGGCGGCGGCCAGGTCGGCCGCGTGCTCCTGGGCGCGGGCCGTGGACAGGGAGGCGCGCAGGTAGAGCTTGCCGTACGCGGCGTAGATCTTCGCCATCATCCTGTACGTCGCCCCGACCCCGCTGGTGTCGACCTGCTTCGCCTTCCTGCCCTTGGCGACCCGCTTGGCCGAGGTCCTCTCCTGGCGGGCGCGGTCGGCGGCCACCTTGTCGTCGGCCTTGGCGTGGAACTGCCCGATGACCCGGGCGATCTGCACCCGGCCGCGCACCACGAGCGCGGACAGCCGGGTGTCGCCGCCGGTGAAGTGGCCGTACTCGTGGGCGAGCACGGCGCGCAGCTGCGCCTCGGTCAGACCGGTCAGCAGCGGCACGCCGAGGTAGAGGCGGCGCGGGCCGGGGAGCAGGCCGAGCAGGCGGGGCTCCTCGCTGACGGCCGCGTTGACGTCGGCGGTGAGCAGGATCCGGTCGGGGGCGCGGGTACCGGTCGCCGCCGCGAGTTCCCGGACCAGCGCCCACAGCCGGGGCTCGTCGGCCTCGGTGACCGGGATGCCGGCCGGCTCCTCGCCCCAGGGCGTGCGCAGCATGAACATGCCTCGTACGACGGGCACGGCGAGCACCGCGGTGACGATGAAGAGCTTGACGGCGGCGGGGCCGCGCAGCCCCCAGCCGAACGCGGCGACGTCGACACCGACCAGCGCCGCGAGCAGCAGCAGGCTCAGCAGATAGAAGCCGCACAGCAGGACCAGGGCGCGCAGCGCGCGCAGAGTTGCGCCCATCGGGCAGATCCCCCCACAGGACCCAGAGACATGGACATGGCGAACACCGCACCACGGTGCTGCCGGTGAGTGTGGGGGGACTCGGAGCACACCCGGAGCCGACCCAAGGCAAAGCAAGAGCAAACTCGGAGCATGCGGAGTATGCCCTACCGCAGGTCAGCAGGGCAATCCACTTGATCCAGGGCCCGGCAGGTCAGCCGGGCAGGGTCGCCGGGCTGCCGCCGTTCGCCTCGTACCCCGCCACCGCCAGCGCGCGGTAGACCGCGAACGCGGCGGCCGGCTCGGCGGACAGCGTCCACGGCAGCGCGCCCACATGGCCGTCGACGTGTATCAGCTGGTCCATGGCCTCCGCCCAGCGCTCGGCGCGGACCAGGAAGAAGAGCAGCAGATGGCGGACGTGCGCCAGCATCGGGTCGTCTGGGCGGGCCGTGTGCACCGCGTGCAGCGCGCCGTGCATCGCCTTGGTGACGACCTCGCTCTGGTAGAAGCTCGCGACCAGGTTCACCTCGGGGAGGTGCTCGAAGACCGCGAACAGCGGCAGCGCGGCGAGCAGCGAGCCCTCGGGTGCGCGGGCCGCCGCGGCCTCGGCGAACGCGTACGCCAGCTCGCGCGAGCCGTGCCACTTCTCGCACCAGTAGTGCAGCGCGGCCAGATGCGCGCCCATGTGGTTCGGGTCGCGGTCCAGGATGTTCAGCCACAGCTTCTCGAACTCGGGCTGCGGATAGGCGAGACCGCGGGCGACGGACAGCTCGACGATGTACGGCACCGGGTCGCCGGGGGCCGCCAGCGTCGCCTGCGCGCAGGCCTGCCTGGCCTCCTCCATGATGATGCGGAAGTCGTCCGTGCCCGGCGTCGACGTCCGCCACGCCTGCTGCACCAGGAACTCGGCGTGCACCGCCGCGCCGCCCGCGTCCTTGGGCTGCTCGGCCCGCCACACCCTGAGCCACTGCCCGCCCGGCGTCTCGTGCACCCCGCCCGGCCGCTGCCTCAGCTCCAGCGCCGCCGCACCGGCGAAGGCCTGCACCCGCTGCCAGCGCGCCTCGCCCTCGGCCTCGGTGCCGGCCAGCAGCTGGGCCGCCGCGCGGTAGTCCTGCGTGCGCTGCACCAGCTCCAGGACCTCCAGCAGGTCCTGGTCGGGGCCGGGCATCCGCACGTCCAGCTCCTCCTGGCGCACGAAGCCGTAGTCCGCCGGGTCGGCGGCGTCCGGGTGGCCCGGGGGCACCAGTCCGACGGCCCCGCGTCTGCGCCGAATGATCGGGAGCAGCACGAAGCCCAGCAGGACCAGCGCCATGAGCAGCCAGAGAATCGACATGACTCCAGCGAACCAGACGCCGCCGACAATTGGCCAACCCCGCCCGCCGGGCCTGTGGAAAACCTCGATGCCCGTGTGCGGACACCGGCATCCGGTCGGGCGCACTACGCTCGGTGGACATGAGCGACAGGCACATCAGTCAGCACTTCGAGACTCTCGCGATCCACGCGGGCAACACCGCGGATCCCCTCACCGGCGCGGTCGTCCCGCCGATCTACCAGGTCTCGACCTACAAGCAGGACGGCGTCGGCGGCCTGCGCGGCGGCTACGAGTACAGCCGTAGCGCCAACCCCACCAGGACCGCCCTGGAGGAGAACCTCGCCGCACTGGAGGGCGGCCGCCGCGGCCTCGCGTTCGCGTCCGGCCTGGCGGCCGAGGACACCCTGCTGCGCACGCTGCTCAGCCCCGGCGACCACGTCGTGATCCCGAACGACGCCTACGGCGGCACCTTCCGCCTCTTCGCCAAGGTCGTCAGCCGGTGGGGCGTGGAGTGGTCCGTCGCCGACACCAGCGACCCGGCCTCCGTGCGGGCCGCGATCACCCCGAAGACCAAGGCCGTGTGGGTGGAGACCCCCTCCAACCCGCTGCTCGGCATCACCGACATCGCCACCGTCGCCCAGATCGCCCACGACGCCGGTGCCAAGCTCGTCGTCGACAACACCTTCGCCACGCCCTACCTCCAGCAGCCGCTGTCGCTCGGGGCGGATGTCGTCGTGCACTCCCTGACCAAGTACATGGGCGGCCACTCGGACGTGGTCGGCGGTGCGCTGATCGTCTCCGACCAGGCGCTGGGCGAGGAGCTGGCCTACCACCAGAACGCGATGGGCGCCGTCGCCGGCCCCTTCGACTCCTGGCTGGTGCTGCGCGGCACCAAGACCCTCGCGGTGCGCATGGACCGGCACAGCGAGAACGCCACGCGGATCGCCGACATGCTGACCCGGCACCCGCGCGTGACCCGCGTCCTGTACCCGGGTCTGCCCGGGCACGCCGGCCACGAGGTCGCCGCCAAGCAGATGAAGGCGTTCGGCGGCATGGTGTCCTTCCAGGTCGAGGGCGGCGAGGAGGCCGCCGTCCAGGTGTGCAACCGCGCCAAGGTGTTCACCCTCGGCGAGTCGCTCGGCGGTGTCGAGTCGCTCATCGAGCACCCCGGCCGGATGACGCACGCATCCGCGGCCGGTTCCGCCCTGGAGGTCCCCGCCGACCTGGTGCGCCTGTCCGTGGGCATCGAGAACGTCGACGACCTGCTGGAGGACCTGCAGCAGGCCCTCGGCTAGACGAGGTTCACCAGCCGGTGATCGGTGGAGTCGTCTGCGAGGGCGGCTCCACCCAGGGATGGACGTTCACCGCCCAGACGGTGAACGCCACCGCCGCGGCGCACAGCAGCAGCCACCACAGGCGGCGGGCGAGCCGCCGGCGGCCCAGCATGCGGTCGCCGCGGCGCACGGCCTCGCCGTACAGGTCCGGCGGCAGGGGTGCCGGGGTCTGCTCCAGGATCCGCCGTACGGCGGCCTCTCGCTGGGGACGGTTCACCTGGGCCTCCCGGCGGGCCGCGAGGCCCAGGACGGCGTCGCCCTCGTCGCGCGCGGGGCGGGCGCGGGCGCCGGATGCAGCACGGTGGCCGTGGCCCGGTCGCAGATCGAGTGCACCCGCTCGACGGGCAGGCCGAGCAGGGCCGCCGCCTGTTCCTCGGCGACTCCCTCGTACATCCGCAGCACCAGGACCAGCCGTTCCTGCGGGTTCAGTTCGACGAGCGGGCTGCGCGGATGCGGCCGGGCGCGGCCGACGGCGCCGTAGTGGTGCCAGGCCCCGCGCTGGAATCGGGTGGCGAGGTACTGGCGGGCGCAGTCGTAGGGGTCGTCGCCGTGCAGCCGGTCCCAGCCGGCGTAGGTGTGGGCGAGCGCCAGCGTCAGCAGGCGCCGCGCGCGCGGGTTGGCGTCCGGCGCCTCCGCGGTGAGCAGCGTGGCGGTGTGCAGCAGCCGTCCTGCCGCGCCCGCGACGAACGCCTCGAACTCCCGGGCCCGACGGGCAGCACGGGATGCCTGCCGATCACGCACCGTGCCTCCCCCCTGAGGAGGTCCTGTCCGGTACGGGACAGGCGAACCGCGCACGACGCAGGACCCGGTCTCATATGAGGCCAGCGGCGGCTCGAGGTCAAGACTCGGGACCGCACCAGTGCGGTCGGCCTCAGGACGTCGGCGGCTGCTCCGAGGACGGCACGTGGACCGCCATCCGCGAGGAGAGCGCGGTGTTGAAGCGCGTGAGGAGCGTGCAGAACTGCTCGCGCTCCTCCGGCGCCCAGTCGTGTGTCAGCTCGGCCATCAACCGACGCCGTGACGAACGCACTTCCTCCAGCCGCGAGGACCCGCGCGGCGACAGCTGGAGCACCACAGCCCGCCCGTCCTCCGGGTGCGAGGTGCGCTTGACGAGCCCGGTGTCGACCAGCGGGGCCACCTGCCGGGTGACCGTGGAGGAGTCGATCCCCATGCTCGCGGCGAGCGCCTTGACGCCCATCGGGCCTTCCTTGTCGAGGCGGTTGAGCAGCAGGTACGCGGCGCGGTCCATGGAGTTGCGCACCTGTCCGACGCCGCCGAGCCGGGTCTGTTCGGCACGGCGGGCGAACACCGCCACCTCGTGCTGGAGGGTGTCGAGAAGACCGGTGTCACCGACGGTCGTCATGTCCATCGACATTTCAGGTGTTGTGGGCATGGCCGGAGGCTCGCTTCATGAAGGGCTGCTGGGTTGGGGGACAGGGTACGCGGCCCGGGGGCGGGCCGTACCGGCCCGGGCCAAACCGGTCTCGGAGCTTGGTCACACCCGCCGTGTGCGACCGTGAACTGCGAGACTTGAGTCATGAGCTACGGCACGACTGACTCCTTGCGTTCCGTCACCCTCGACGATGTGCGCGGAGCCCAGAAGATGCTCTCCGGTGTGGCACGTGTGACGGCGATGGAGGGCAGCCGCCACCTGTCCCAGCTGGTCGGCGCGCCGGTGCACTTCAAGTGCGAGAACCTGCAGCGGACCGGCTCGTTCAAGCTGCGCGGCGCCTACGTCCGGATCGCCGGTCTGCTGCCGGAGGAACGTGCCGCCGGGGTGGTGGCCGCGAGCGCCGGGAACCACGCGCAGGGTGTGGCGCTCGCCTCCGCGCTGCTCGGGGTGCACGCCACGGTGTTCATGCCGAAGGGCGCCCCGCTGCCGAAGATCAGCGCGACCCGGGACTACGGCGCCGAGGTGCGCCTGCAGGGCCAGGTGGTCGACGAGACGCTGGCCGCCGCCCAGGAGTACGCGGAGCGTACGGGCGCGGTGTTCATCCACCCCTTCGACCACCCGGACGTCATCGCCGGTCAGGGCACGGTCGGCCTGGAGATCCTGGAGCAGTGCCCGGAGGTGCGCACGATCGTCGTCGGCGTCGGCGGCGGCGGGCTGGTGGCCGGTATAGCGGTCGCGGTGAAGGCGCTCAGGCCGGACGTGCGGATCGTCGGGGTGCAGGCGGAGGGCGCCGCGGCCTACCCGCCCTCGCTCGCGGCCGGCCGTCCGGTGTCGGTGGAGAACCCGGTGACGATGGCCGACGGCATCCGGGTGGGGCGGCCCGGCCTCGTGCCGTTCGGGATCGTCCAGAAGCTGGTGGACGAGGTACGCACGGTCAGCGAGGACCAGCTGTCGGCCGCGCTGCTGCTGTGCCTGGAGCGGGCCAAGCTGGTCGTGGAACCGGCCGGGGCGAGCCCGGTGGCGGCCCTGCTCGGCGATCCCGGAGCCTTCCCCGGCCCGGTCGTCGCGGTGCTCTCCGGCGGCAACGTCGACCCGGTGCTGCTACAGCGGGTGCTGCGCCACGGCATGGCCGCGCAGGGCCGCTACCTGGCCGTTCGGCTGCGGCTGACGGACCGTCCGGGCGCCCTCGCCACGCTCCTCGGGGTGTTGTCGGCGGTCGACGCCAACGTCCTCGACGTGAGTCACGTACGCACCGATCCCCGGCTCGGGCTCACGGAGGCGGAGGTGGAGCTGCACCTCGAGACGAAGGGACCGGCGCACTGCGCCGAGGTCGGCCAGGCCCTGCGCGAGGCGGGCTACACGGTCATCGACTGAGGCCGGCCGGGGCCTGGAGCGGGCGGGCACTCGGTCGGGGAAAACCAGCGAGAAACGCGTCATGTCGCGTTATGGTGTGTCGTGTGGCGCCGGTCCGTCGGCCGCCTGTCCGCCGGTTCGCGCACGGAAAGCCCCAGGTGGAAAACCGCAGGCGGCGCCGAGCGGACAAACCTGGCCTTTCCGCAGCCCCGCCGTCCGTACGTACCGCTCGGCGACCGCTTGACGACATGGCTGCGCCCCCGGTGTCACGCGGACGCCGGGGGCGCGAGGCGAAGCGGTGAGTGGGATCAGCCCGAGTACGGGTCGGCCTTCAGGATCCGCACCGAGGCCTTCTTGCCGTTCGGCAGCTCGTACTCCGCGTCCTCGCCGACCTTGTGGCCGATCACGCCGGCACCCAGCGGGGACTGCGGCGAGTACGTCTCGATGTCGGTGCTCGCGTACTCGCGGGAGGCGAGCAGGAACGTCAGCGTGTCGTCCTCGTCACCGTCGAAGGCGATCGTGACGACCATGCCGGGCGCGACGGCACCGTCCGCGGAGGCCGGAGCCTCGCCCACCTGGGCGTTCTCCAGAAGCTGGGTCAGCTGGCGCACACGCAGCTCCTGCTTGCCCTGCTCCTCCTTGGCAGCGTGGTACCCGCCGTTCTCGCGCAGGTCGCCCTCCTCGCGCGCGGCCGCGATCTTGGCGGCGATCTCCGTGCGCGCAGGACCAGTAAGGTACTCAAGCTCGTCCTTGAGCTTGTTGTACGCCTCCTGGGTCAGCCAGGTGACGTTCTCGCTGGTCTGGGTCACAGGGTGCTCCTCGTCGGTACTGGGAATACAAAGCATCGCCCTACCCAGAAGAATGTTCCTTCTTGGATGGGCGAAACCACGAGCCTAACAATTCAATGGCGGAAGGGGGAGGACATAAGCCATCAGATTCTCATCAATGCAGCTCAGGGCGTATGCATTGCGAGTGAAGGATCAACCGGTGTGGCAGCCGAGCAGCTCGGCCGTCGTCCCCTTGGCCGTCGTACGGAGCGTGACGACCTTGTCGATGCGCGTGGCCGAACCCGTGAAGCGGAAGTCCGCCCGGCCCACCTCGGCACCGTCCGCCGACTGGGAGCGCAGGGTGCAGTAGCCGTCGGCCCCGGAGTCCTTGTGGACCTCCAGGTGCACCTTGACCGCGTCGTCCGAGGCCCGGAAGGTGATCACCTGGGCGCTGATCTCGTTCTGCGCGACGTAGTGGTAGGCGAAGTATCCGACCAGCGCTAGCAGGGCCGCGCCCAGCACCGAACCGGCGATCTTGAGCTTGCGGTCGGCACGCTCGTCCGAGGAACGGCCGTAGCGGCCCTCGGGCAGCCGCGCGCTCGCCGTGCTCATGATCGTCCTCTCCGCGGAATTATTCGCCCCCCGATTCGGTCACTATAGAAGCCGCCGAACGCACCCCAGGACGCGGGGGCGCCGACATACGAGGATCGAGTCTTGACTGACCAGCTGCGACTGATGGCCGTGCACGCGCACCCCGACGACGAGTCGAGCAAGGGCGCGGCGACCATGGCGAAGTACGTGTTCGAGGGGGTGGACGTGCTGGTGGTGACCTGCACCGGTGGAGAGCGCGGGTCCATCCTCAACCCCAAGCTGCAGGGCGACAAGTACATCGAGGAGCACATCCACGAGGTACGCAAGAAGGAGATGGACGAGGCCCGCGAGATCCTCGGGATCAAGCAGGAGTGGCTCGGCTTCGTCGACTCCGGCCTGCCCGAGGGCGACCCGCTGCCCCCGCTGCCCGAGGGCTGCTTCGCCTTGGAGGACGTCGACAAGGCGGCCGGTGAGCTCGTCCGGAAGATCCGCTCGTTCCGCCCGCAGGTGATCACCACCTACGACGAGAACGGCGGCTACCCGCATCCCGACCACATCATGACCCACAAGATCTCGATGGTGGCGTTCGAGGGCGCGTCGGACACCGAGAAGTACCCCGAGAGCGAGTACGGCTTGGCCTACCAGCCGCTCAAGCTCTACTACAACCAGGGCTTCAACCGCCCCCGCACCGAGGCCCTGCACCAGGCGATGCTCGACCGCGGCCTGGACTCGCCCTACGGGGAGTGGCTCAAGCGCTGGAAGGAGTTCGAGCGCACCGAGCGCACGCTGACCACGCACATCCCGTGCGCGGACTTCTTCGAGATCCGCGACAAGGCGCTGATCGCCCACGCCACGCAGATCGACCCCGACGGCGGCTGGTTCAAGGTGCCGCTGGAGCTGCAGAAGGCGGTCTGGCCCACGGAGGAGTACGAGCTGTCGAAGTCGCTCGTCGACACCTCCCTCCCCGAGGACGACCTCTTCGCGGGCATCCGCGACAATGCCTGACATGAGCGCAAGCCTGGCACTGACGCACCTCGTCCCCCTCGCCAAGGAGGTCGACGAGAACAAGGTCACCCCCGGCGTCCTCGGCTTCATCGTCTTCGCGGTGATGGCCCTGGCGGTGTGGGGGCTGATGAAGTCGATGAACAAGCACATGCAGAAGGTCGCCTTCACCGAGTCCCCGGCCGCCGGGGCCGACAAGACGGCCGACCCCACGGAACAGCGGGCCTGACCGCTCAGCGCCCGGCCGGAACCGCCACCCCCATCACCTCCCGGGCGTGGCGGTCCGGCGTCATGCGCAGCCGCCACGCCTGCCAGCCCGCCTCCAGGCTCACGCCCCGCTCCAGCAGCAGGGCGTAGGCCGGCACCCACTCGGCCAGCTTCTCGTCCCGCAGCGGATGCGTGGCGCGGGCCAGCTGGGCCAGTTCCTCCTGGGCGACGGCCGTACCCACGTCGACCCCGCCCGGCGCCGCGTACGGCAGCAGGGTGCAGCGCAGGAAGCGGGCCCAGTCCTCGCCGCGCCGGTCGCCGTAGGACGTGAACAGGGTCAGCGCCTCGTCGCACAGGGCCAGCGCCTGCGGGATCCGGGCGTTGCCCGCGTCCACCACCGCCAGCTCCAGGCAGGTCCAGGCCTCGCCGTGGGCGACGCCGATGCGCTGGAAGTCGGCGCGGGCGTCCACGAGCAGCTGGCGGGCGAAGCCCGAGTTGCGCAGCGAGCCGGTCTGCGCGGCCCGCTGGTCCCGGGTGGCCCGGGCGGAGTGGTGCCGGGCGCAGGCCAGGCCGTAGACGTCGCGCATCCGGGAGAACATCTGCCGGGAGCGTTCGAGATCGCGGACCGCGTGGTCCAGTTCGCCCGTCTCCTCCAGAGCCTGGCCGAGGTAGTACAGCGTCCAGGCCTCGCCGCGCGCGTCCTCGTTCTCCCGGTGCCTGGCCGCCGCTTGGCGCAGCCCCTCCACGGCGGGGGACGCGTCGCCGTCGACCAGCCGCGCCCGGGCCAGCTGGGTCAGCGCCCAGGCCTCCCCGCGCGCGTCGTGCGTACGGCCGTACCGCTCCAGGGCGGCCCGCAGCTCCGTCTCCGCGCGCGGCACGTCACCCATCCGCAGGGCCAGCTGGCCGAGCTGGAAGTGCGCCCAGGCCTCGCCGTGCAGGGAGCCGCCCTCGCGGTGCTGGACCAGGGAGCGGGTGAGCAGGTCCAGGGCCTCCGACAGCCGGGCGCGGTCGCGCTGGACCGCCGCCAGCGCGTGCATCGTCCAGGCCCGGTCCGTCGCCAGCTCCTCGGCCGCCTGCAGATCCAGGGCCTCCTGGAGCCTGGCGGCCGCCTCCGTGAGGTTGCCCTGGTGGTGCAGGGTGATCCCGAGGGAGCACAGGGCGCGGGCCGCGCCCGCGTCGTGGTGCGCCTCCCGGTAGAGGTCCACGACCGAGGCGAGCGTGGTGCGTGCCTTGTCCAGCTCGCCCAGCTGGCGGGCCGCGATACCCGTGCGCCACTGCACGGAACGCACCAGCAGGCCCTCGTCGACGGCTTGGGCCAGCTCGCTGATCTCGCCCAGCCGGTACAGATCCCCGCGCAGCAGGCAGTAGTCGCACAGGGCGCCGAGCAGGTTCTGCACGGCCGCCTGGTTCACGCCCTCCGCGTGCCGCAGGGCCGCCGTGATGAAGCTGGACTCGTCGTCCAGCCAGCGCAGCGCCTCGTCCAGCGAGGTGAAGCCGTGCGGGCCGAACCGGTCCGAGCGCGTCGACATGTTGCCGTCGACCAGCCGCAGCACCGAGTCGGCCAGCTCCGCGTAGTTCACGATCAGCCGCTCCTGCGCGGCCGTGCGCTCGGCCGGGTCCTCCTCGTCCAGCAGCCGGGCCTGCGCGAAGGCACGCACCAGGTCGTGCAGCCGGTAGCGGCTGCCGCGCACATGGTCGATCAGACCGGCCCGGGCGAGCGCGGCCAGATGCCGGGTCGCCTCCGGCTCGTCGGTGGCCAGCAGGGCGGCGGCCGCCGCCGCGCCCAGCGAGGCCCGGCCGGCCAGCGCCAGCCTCCTCAGCAGCCGGCGCGCGCTCTCCGACTGGTCGGTGTAGCGCAGCCACAGCACCCGCTCCACCGGCTCCACCGGGCCGTACGCGCCGAGGTCCGTGGCCAGCTGCCGGGGCGAGCGCGGGCCCAGCGCCGAGCCCGCGACGCGCAGCGCCAGCGGCAGGCCCCCGCACAACTGCCGGATCCGGTCGGTGGATTCGGCGTCGTACGGTCCCGACGCGTCCTGCGCGGCCGCGCCCAGCAGCTCCTCGGCGCCCGCCGCGTCCAGCGCCTCCACCGGCAGATGGTGCACCCAGGCCACCAGGTCCGCGGGCAGCTCCAGCGGGGTGCGGGCGGTGACCAGGACCAGGCTGTCGGAGTGCTCCGGCACCAGCGCCCGCACCTGCTCCGGGTCCGAGGCGTCGTCCAGCACGATCGTCACGGGCAGGCCGGTCAGATGCCGGTGGTACAGCTCGCCGAGCCGCTTGACCTGCTGGTCGGGGGAGGAGCGCTCGCGGAACAGCAGCTGCTCGCGGGGCGCGCCGAGCCGGTTGAGCAGGTGCAGCAGGGCGTCCCGGGTGGGCAGCGGCGGCTCCTCCCGGCTGCCGCCGCGCAGGTCCACGACGACCGCGCCACGGAAATGGTCCCTGAGGTCGTGCGCCGCACGGACCGCGAGCGTCGTACGGCCCGAGCCCGGCTCTCCGTGCAGCACGACCACCGTCGGCCGGGTCTCGGTGGCCGCCCGGGCCGACTGCGCCCACTGCCTGATCCGCGCCAGCTCCTGGCGGCGCCCCGCGAACGGGCCGTCCGGCTCGGGCAGTTGCCCGAACGACTGCTCCAGCACCGTACGCCTGCGGGCCGCCGCGCTCTTGTCCGCACCGCGCAGCGCCGGGCCGCTCGACTTCTTCGGTCCCGTGGAGGCGCTGAGCACCCGCTGCTGGTCCAGGAACGGGCGGATGCCGCGCACCTCCAGCGCGGTCAGCCACTGCAGCCGCAGCTGCTCCGGGCCGCCGGGCTGGCCGGCCGCGCCCGCGTGATGGTGGGCGGCGGGCAGATGGGAACCGGCCACCTTCACCACGGTCGCCGCGGCCCCCGCCACACCCACGGCGACACCCGCGCCGACGGCCGTACCGGTGCCGGTGCCGAGGGACAGGTCGGCGAGGGCGGCGGCCGCCGCGGCAACGCCCGCCACCAGTAAGGCGGTTCCGGCGCCCTCGCGTGCGTACCGCTGGCCGAAGGTGAGGCGGCCTGCCTCGGCCTCGTCGAGCGCGTGCGTGTAGGCCTCGTACTCCTCGGCGGCGGTCTGCGCCATCGCGTCCAGTGCGCCGCGCCCGCGCGACAGGAGCAGCTGCGCGTCGGACCTCCCGCCGGAGCGCCGTACCTCCTCCTCCACGGCCCGCCCCAGCAGCCGCTCGGCATCCGCCCGGTGGCTGTCCCGCATGTCCCGTCCCCCTCCGGTGGCAACTCCTTTGCCTACGAGTGTCCTTCGGGGATGGCGGGAACGCGAGGGGCGGAGATCAGGGGGTGGGTGAGGGTTTTGTGGGCGTAACTCCCTTGTGTGCGGCCGACTTCCGGTGTGCGGCCGACTTCTGGTGTGCGGCCGGTTTCTGCGGCTCCGACAACGCCATGGCCACGCACGCCCCTGCCAGCGCCGTCTCCACCACCGCACACCCGAGAGCCATCGCCAGGTCGCCGCCCGACCGGGACGTCGTCACGTCGAACCACGCGTCCAGCACTGCCGTCGCCGCCGTCGCCGCGGCCGTGAGGCGGGCCCGGGGGTCGGCGCGCAGGCCGAGTAAGGCCGTTGCGGCGCAGCCCGTCGCCATGAGGACGTCGAGGCCGATCCAGGCCAGCGACCAGTGCCGAACCTCCGTGCTGCTCGGCAGGGTCAGGGCGAGCACCACCACCCACGGCACGAGCAGGACGGCTCCCGTCCCGAGCAGGATCAGCGTCCACTTCTTCAGCGTTGTCTTCATCGCGGCCCCCGTTTCGTCCTCGTCTGCCCTCACCGTAGACCGCAGAGAATATTCTGCAAAGAAAATTCGGCAGACATCAGGGACGCCTCAGGGTTCTCAGGGTTACGGTGGCCGCATGACCGACGGCATGCCCGAGATGACCAGCCTTGAGCGCACGGCTCTCTACAAGTCCCTCGGCAACCCCCTGCGCCGCCGGATCCTCGACTACCTCGGCCGGCACGGCGAGGCGAACTCCACCGTCCTCGCCCGCGAACTCGGCGAAAGTTCCGGCACCACCAGCTACCACCTGCGCAAACTCGCCGAGCAGCGGCTCATCGAGGAGATCCCGGAGAAGTCCGGCGGGCGCGAGCGCTGGTGGCGGGCGCTGCCCTTCAGCCACACCACACCCGACCCCGCCACGATGTCCCCCGAGGAGTACGCGGCCGCGGCCCAGCTTGCGCATCTGAAGATCGAGTTCGACACCGCCCTGTACCGCCGCGCCCACCAGGAGTACCGCGGCCCCGAGGGCTGGGCCCAGGTCCAGCGCCACGGCACCTGGATGACCAGGGAGGAACTCCTCGCCTTCATGCGGGAGTATCACGCCCTGCTCGACCGGTACGGCCACCCCCGCGAGGAGGCTCCGGACGGGGCGCGCCCGGTGCTGGTGCGTTTCTACGCCGTCCCCGAGCCCGTGGACGAGCGAAGCGGCGAGCCGGTCTCCGACGGCGCCTCCGCCTGACCGGGGATCTGGCGCCCCCAGCCAGAGCGCCCCACTGCCCGGCTCGGGAGCCCCCGCCCACCGGTCTGGCGAAACTCGAGGTCACCGTCTGGGCCTGACGTCCGCGTGCGGGGTACTGCGGCAGGATGGGGTCATGCCCAACCGACTGGCCCATGAGACGTCCCCGTATCTGCTCCAGCACGCCGACAACCCCGTCGACTGGTGGCCCTGGTCGGCCGAGGCCTTCGACGAGGCGCGGGAGAGGGGTGTGCCCGTGCTGCTGAGCGTCGGCTATTCGAGCTGTCACTGGTGTCATGTCCTCGCGAGCGAAAGCTTCGAGGACGAGGTGACCGCGGCCTTCATGAACGACCACTTCGTCAACATCAAGGTCGACCGAGAAGAACGCCCCGACGTCGACGCCGTCTACATGGAGGCCGTCCAGGCGGCCACCGGCCAGGGCGGCTGGCCCATGACCGTGTTCCTCACCCCGGACGCCGAACCCTTCTACTTCGGCACCTACTTCCCGCCCGTGCCCCGGCACGGCATGCCCTCCTTCCGGCAGGTGCTGGAGGGTGTCCGGCAGGCGTGGGGCGACCGGCGCGACGAGGTCGGCGAGGTCGCCGGGAAGATCGTGCGCGATCTCGCCCAGCGGGAGATCAGCTACCAGACCGACCGGGTTCCCGGCGAGCCGGACCTCGCCCAGGCCCTCCTCGGGCTCACCCGCGAGTACGACCCGCAACGCGGCGGATTCGGCGGCGCGCCGAAGTTCCCGCCGTCCATGGTCCTGGAGTTCCTGCTGCGCCACCACGCCCGCACCGGCGCCGAGGGCGCCCTGCAGATGGCCCAGGACACCTGCGAGCGGATGGCCCGGGGCGGGATCTACGACCAGCTCGGCGGCGGGTTCGCCCGCTACTCCGTCGACCGCGACTGGGTCGTGCCGCACTTCGAGAAGATGCTGTACGACAACGCTCTGCTGTGCCGCGTGTACGCGCATCTGTGGCGGGCCACCGCCCGCGGCGGAGCCGCTGATGGACACAGCGACCTGGCCCGGCGCGTCGCGCTGGAGACCGCCGACTTCATGGTGCGCGAACTGCGCACCGGCGAGGGCGGGTTCGCCTCGGCGCTCGACGCCGACAGCGACGACGGCAGCGGGCGGCACGTCGAGGGCGCGTACTACGTGTGGACCCCCGAGCAGCTGCGGGACACCCTCGGGGACGAGGACGCCGACCTGGCCGCCCAGTACTTCGGGGTGACCGAGGAAGGCACCTTCGAGCACGGGCAGTCGGTCCTCCAACTCCCGCGGACCGATCGTGTCTTCGAAGCCAAGAAGATCGCGTCGATCAAGGAGCGCCTCCTGGAGAAGCGCGCGCAGCGGCCCGCACCCGGACGCGACGACAAGGTCGTCGCCGCCTGGAACGGGCTGGCGATCGCCGCCCTCGCCGAGACCGGCGCCTACTTCGGGCGGCCCGACCTCGTCGAGGCCGCCGTCTTCGCCGCCGACCTTCTCGTGCGCGTGCATCTCGACGACCACGCGCGGCTCGCCCGTACCAGCAAGGACGGACGGGTGGGCCCGAACGCCGGCGTGCTCGAGGACTACGCGGACGTCGCCGAGGGCTTCCTCGCGCTCGCGTCCGTGACCGGCGAGGGGGTCTGGCTGGACTTCGCCGGACTGCTCCTCGACCATGTGCTGGCCCGCTTCACCGACCCTGACAGCGGCGCCCTCTACGACACCGCCTCCGACGCCGAGCGGCTCATCCGCCGGCCCCAGGACCCCACCGACAACGCCACCCCGTCCGGCTGGACCGCGGCGGCCGGCGCTCTGCTGAGCTATGCGGCCCACACCGACTCGGAGCCCCACCGGGCGGCGGCGGAACGGGCGTTGGGCGTGGTGAAGGCGCTCGGGCCGCGCGTGCCGCGGTTCATCGGGTGGGGACTGGCCACCGCCGAAGGGCTGCTCGACGGGCCCCGGGAGGTCGCGGTCGTCGGGCCGTCCCTCACCGACGAGCGGACGAGCACCCTGCACCGTACGGCACTGCTCGGCACCGCGCCGGGCGCCGTCGTCGCCGTCGGGACTCCGGACAGTGACGAGTTCCCGCTGCTCACCGACCGTCCGCTCGTGGGCGGTGAACCGGCGGCGTACGTCTGCCGTAACTTCACCTGTGACGTCCCGACGACGGATCCGGAGCGGCTGGGGGCAGCGCTGAACACTCGCTGACCGGCCAGAATGCGCGGGGGAGCGGGCCATGCGAACTGTCCAAATGTGAGCAGGTGTTCGGAAAGATCCCGCTACCCGTAGCACCGTTCCGAAACACGTTATTTATCGGAACAGCTCCCGCGCTTCACAGATCCCCCCTAGTCTCTCCACAGCGGCGCGACGGGTGTGACTGACCGTTGCGCGCACAGGGGGTATCGGGGATCTGGGGGGATCTTTTTGCTGACGTCTGTCTTCATTGCTGCTGTCTCGCTGGCTCTGTTCTGGATGGCGGCCTTCACTCTGTGGTGGCAGATGCACGCGTGGCGCACGCCCGAGGTGCTCGCCTCCACCCGGTTCAGCAGACCGGACGGGGACGAGCACCTGTCCTTCTCGCTGCTCCTGCCGGCCCGGCACGAGCAGGCCGTGCTCGACCACACCATCCAGCGGCTGCTGGAGTCCACGCACACCGACTTCGAGATCATCGTGATCGTCGGGCACGACGACCCGGAGACCACCGAGGTGGCCCGGGCGGCGGCCGAGCGCGACGAGCGTGTCCGCGTCGTCGTCGACACCCACGAGAAGAAGAACAAGCCCAAGGCCATGAACACGGCGCTGCCGCACTGCCGCGGCGACGTCGTCGGGGTCTTCGACGCCGAGGACCAGGTCCACCCGGAGCTGCTCGCCCACGTCGACCACGCGTTCCGGACCACGGAGGCGGACGTCGTCCAGGGCGGCGTCCAGCTCATCAACTTCCACTCCAGCTGGTACAGCCTGCGCAACTGCCTGGAGTACTTCTTCTGGTTCCGCTCCCGGCTGCACCTGCACGCGCAGAAGGGGTTCATCCCGCTCGGCGGCAACACCGTCTTCGTGCGGACCGACGTCCTCAGGGAAGCGGACGGCTGGGACCCCAACTGCCTCGCCGAGGACTGCGACCTGGGGGTTCGCCTGTCCAGCGTCGGCAAGAAGGTCGTCGTCGCCTACGACTCCGACATGGTCACCCGTGAGGAGACCCCCGGCTCGCTGATGTCGCTGCTGAAGCAGCGCACCCGCTGGAACCAGGGCTTCCTGCAGGTCTACCGGAAGAGGGACTGGAAGCAACTGCCCGCCCTCAGGCAGCGGTTGCTCGCCCGGTACACACTCATGACCCCGTTCCTGCAGGCATTCTCCGGTGTGATCATCCCGGTGAATGCGGCCGTCGCGCTCTTTCTCGACGTGCCCGTAGGGGTCGCCTTCCTCACCTTCCTGCCACTGGTCACCGCCGCCGTCACCTTCGTCTTCGAGGTGGTCGGACTGCACGACTTCGGCAAGCAGTACGGGCTCAGGGTCCGCTTCGTCCACTACGTGAAGCTCATCGTGGGCGGCCCCTTCTACCAGGTCCTCCTCGCCGGAGCCGCGATCCGCGCCGTGTGGCGCGAGCAGCGCGGCCGGAACGACTGGGAGTTGACCACTCACGTCGGCGCGCACCTCACCGCGGCCGAGCCGATCCGAGAGGACGTTCCCGCGTGACCTCCACTCTTCCCGCGGTGACCACTCCGACGGTCCCCGCGCAACGCAAACCTGCGCCTGACAGGCGTTCGACCGGCCGAACAAGCCCCCCGGAGCGGCTCCGCTCCTCCCGCTCCGACCTGCTGCTGTGCGGTCTCCTGCTCGTGGCGATCCTCGTCGTCCAGGGCTGGAACATCGCCGACTACCCGACCCTCAGCGACGACGAGGGCACCTACCTCGCCCAGGCCTGGGCCGTCCAGCACGGCAAGGGCCTGGCCCACTACACCTACTGGTACGACCACCCGCCGCTCGGCTGGCTCCAGATAGCCCTGCTCACCTGGATACCCTCGGCGATCAGCCCCGGCTCGATGACCGTCGGCTCCATGCGGATCACCATGCTGGTGATCAGCGGCATCAGCGCGGTGCTGGTGTACGTCCTCGGCCGCAGGCTCTCCCTGCCCCGCTGGGCCGCCGGGCTCGGCATGGCCCTCTTCGGGCTCTCCCCGCTGGCCGTCGTGCTCCAGCGGGAGATCTTCCTCGACAACATCGCCGTGATGTGGCTGCTGCTGGCGTTCTGCCTGGCCGCCTCGCCCAGTCGGCACCTGTGGCACCACTTCGGCGCGGGCCTCGCGGCCGCCGCGGGCGTGCTCACCAAGGAGACGATGCTCGTCGTCCTGCCCGCCCTGTTCGTCACCATGTGGCGGCACAGCCACCGCGACACCCGCAAGTTCGCCCTCACCGGAGCCGTCACCGCCTGCGCCCTGATCGGCTTCTCCTACCCGCTCTTCGCCCTGCTGAAGGGGGAGCTGCTCCCGGGCAGCGGGCACGTCTCGCTCTGGGACGGCATCAAGTACCAGATGTCCAGGCCCGGTTCGGGCTTCATCCTGGACACCTCCTCCGGCTCCTACGGCGTCCTGCACTCCTGGCTGTACTACGACCGGGTGCTGCCCCTCGGCGGCCTCGCCGGAGCCCTGCTGCTGATCGTCACCTGGCGCTGGTCGGTCACCGCCCGCGCCCTCGCCGGACCCGCCCTGACCGTGGCGATCCTGGCCGCTGTGGCCATGCGGCCCAACGGCTATCTGCCCGCCATGTACATCATCGGCGCGCTGCCCTTCCTCGCCCTGGTACTGGCCGGCGGCGCCGCCTCCGTCACCCACGCGGTCGTGCGTCGCTGGCGCGCCGACGGGGAGAACCGGTACGTCACGGGCGGCCGGTACGCGCTGGCCGCCGTCCTGGCCGTCGCCGCCGGCGCCTTCGTCGTACCGCACTGGTACGACGGCGACCGCACCGCCCTCACCGCCGACGCCAACAGGCCCTACCGGCAGGCCTCGAAGTGGCTCGGCAGCAAGGTGGGCGACCCGGAGCACACCCGGGTGCTGGTCGACGACGCGCTGTGGCTGGACCTGGTCCAGCACGGCTACCAGCCGGGGCTCGGCGCCATCTGGTTCTACAAGGCCGACCTCGACCCGGCCGTGACCAAGACCATGCCGCACGGCTGGAAGGACCTCGACTACGTGGTCGCCTCGCCGACGGTCCGGCGCGACGCCCGCGACCTGCCCAACGTACGGGCCGCCATCCGGCACTCCACCCCGGTCGCCACCTTCGGTACCGGACCCGACCGCATCGAGATCCGGCAGATCCAGACGGCAGCCGCGGGAGGCGAGCGATGAGCAGCCACGAGTACACCGTTCCCGGCGAGCTGGGCGATCCGGCCGTACAGGCGGCCGAGGTCGCCGAGCCCGGGGCCGTCACCATCGTCGTACCGACCTTCAACGAGTCCGCGAACATCCGGCAGTTGCTGCACCAGATCACCGAGTCGGTGCCCGCGCGGTTGCCCTGCGAGGTCGTCTTCGTGGACGACTCCACCGACGACACCCCCGAGGTGATCCGCGCGGCCGCGCAGGACTGCCCGTTTCCGGTGGCCGTGCTGCACCGCGAGGAGCCGGTCGGCGGGCTCGGCGGGGCGGTGGTCGAGGGACTGAAGGCGGCGTCCTCGGACTGGATCGTCGTGATGGACGGCGACTGCCAGCATCCGCCGTCCCTCATACCGGAGCTGGTGGCGACCGGCGAGCGGACGAACGCCGGGCTCGTCGTCGCCTCCCGGTACATCAAGGGCGGCAGCCGGGCCGGGCTCGCCGGCAGCTACCGGGTCGCCGTCTCGCGCGGCGCGACCTGGCTGACCAAGGTGCTCTTCCCGCGCCGGCTGCACGGCATCAGCGACCCGATGAGCGGCTTCTTCGCCATCCGGCGCAGCGCGGTCACCGCCGACGTGCTCAAGCCGCTCGGCTACAAGATCCTCCTGGAGCTGGCCGTACGCAGCCGTCCCCGGCAGGTCGCCGAGGTGCCGTTCGTCTTCCAGGACCGGTTCGCGGGCGAGTCCAAGTCGACCGCGCAGGAGGGCTTCCGCTTCCTGCGCCACCTGGTCGGGCTGCGCACCGCCTCGCCGGTCGCCCGCATGGTGGGCTTCGGGCTGATCGGGGCGAGCGGCTTCGTGCCGAACCTCGTCGGGCTGTGGGCGCTGACCGTGCTCGGCCTGCACTACGTCCCCGCCGAGATCCTCGCCAACCAGCTCGGCGTCGCCTGGAACTTCCTGCTCATCGAGCAGTTGCTGTTCCGCGACCGGCGGGCGCACCGCCGCTGGTGGGACCGGCTCGGCCGGTTCGCGCTGCTCGCCAACGCGGACCTGGTGCTGCGTATCCCGCTGATCGCGCTGCTCGTCGACCGGTTCGGGATGGGCGCGCTGCCCGCCACCGCGCTCGCGCTGGTGACGACGTTCGTCCTGCGCTTCGTCGGGACCGAAGCGCTGGTCTACCTCCCGCGCCGTGGGGCGGGCGTAGGGGCGCGTCGGCGTCGAGAGACCGAACGCGCGGAGGCTCGAAGGGCTGAGCACGATCGGGCTCTCGACGGCGACTGGAGCGCCCCGGAGTCCGCCCGATGAAGGGCAGCCGTACAACCGCAAGGAGAGCCGTGTGAACAAGCACCGCAGACGGACCGCGCTGGTCGGGGTGGGGGCCCTGACCGCCGGTCTGCTCCTCGCCTCGCCGCAGAGCGCCGAGGCGGCGAACCTGGTCAAGAACCCGGGCTTCGAGACCGCCGGCACGGACGGCATGCCGTACTGCTGGGAGAGGTCCGGCTGGGGGGACAACGACTTCAGCTTCCAGACGACCTCCGACGCCCACTCCGGCACCAAGGCCATGAAGGTCACGCTGACCCGCCGGGTGGACGGCGACCGCAAGGCGCTGATCACCGAGTCCACGGACTGCGCGCCGGTGGTGTCGGCGGGCAAGCAGTACGACCTGGGGCTCTGGTACAAGACCACCACCCCGGACGCCGGCATCACCCTGTTCCGGCACGACACGACAGCCGGCTGGCAGTACTGGACCGACCTCAAGACCCTGGACATGACGTCGGGTTGGACGCAGGCCACGGTCCGCACACCCGGGATCCCGGACGGCACCGACCGCATCACCTGGGGTGTGTCGGTGTACGGCACCGGCTCGGCGACCACCGACGACTACACCATGGAGCAGGTCCCGGACACGCTCCCGCCCCCGTCGTGCACGGCCACGAAGCAGATCTGCGCCAACGGAAGCTGGTCCGTGCTGCCGACGCAGAACCCGGTCCGTTCCATGCACTCCGTCGTCCTCAACAACGGCAAGGTGCTGCTGATCGCCGGCTCCGGCAACAGCGAGGAGAACTTCGACGCGGGTACGTTCACCTCGGCGGTGTACGACCCGGCCAACGGCACCTACAAGGTGATCCCGACGCCGAAGGACATGTTCTGCGCGGGCCATGTGCAGCTCCAGGACGGGCGGGTGCTCGTCATGAGCGGCAACAAGGCCTACCCGGTCCCGGGCGGGCACGGCTACGAGGGGTTCAAGGACTCGTACATCTTCGACCCGAAGACCGAGACCTACAGCAAGACCAACGACCTCAACGACGGCCACTGGTACCCGTCGGCGACCGAGCTGGGCAACGGTGACGTCGTCTCCTTCGGCGGTCTGCGCGAGGACTCCAGCGGATCGGTGACCGCCGAGCGCTGGTCGGACAAGGACCAGCAGTGGCTGCCGCTGTCCCAGGTCAACCAGACCTGGTCGTACTGGGGTCTGTACCCGTCGATGGTCCTCATGCAGGACGGCCGCCTCTTCTACACGGGCAGCCATGTCTTCGGCAACAACATCCCCGGCACCGGCTCGGCGATCTACGACTACGACGCCAACACGGTCACCCAGATCCCTGGGCTGCAGAACAAGGACGAGCGGGACCAGTCGGCGAGCGTGCTGCTGCCTCCGGCGCAGGACCAGAAGGTCCTCACCATCGGCGGCGGCAACATCGACTCCAACCCCGAAGCCAACCGCCTCACCGACCTGATCGACCTCAAGCAGGCGAACCCGTCGTACGTCGCCGGCCCGCCGCTCCCGCAGGGCACGGTCGACCTCGGCAACGGAAAGGTCGCCGAGACCGGCAACCAGGGCAAGATGTACGTCTCCGCCGTCCTGCTGCCCGACGGCAAGGTGCTGGAGACGGGCGGCGCCCTGCACAACCGGGCCAACCCCGTGTACGAGTCCTCGATCTACGACCCGGCCACCAACCGCTTCGAGGCCGTCGCCGCCGACCCCGAGTCCCGCGGCTACCACTCCTCGGCGTTCCTTCTGCCCGACGGCCGGGTGATGGCCACCGGCGACAACCCGGGCAACGGCACCTGGAACCACAACGTGTCGATCTACACCCCGCCCTACCTCTACAAGGGCACCCGGCCGACGATCACCTCGGTGATCAACCAGGAGTGGAAGTACGGCGACACCCAGCGGATCACGGTCGACCGGCCCATCGCCAAGGCCGAGCTGATCCGCCCGGCCGCGGTCACCCACTCCTCCGACCCGAACCAGCGCTTCGTCGACCTGCCGCTGTCCGTCGACGGCAACAACGTCGACCTGAACGTGACGAGCAACCCCAACCTGGCCCCGCCCGGCTGGTACATGCTCTTCGCGGTGGACGCCAATGGGGTGCCGTCGGTGGCCAAGTGGGTGCACCTGCAGGGACCGGCCGCTCTCAGCGCCTCCGCCGCCTCCCCGCACGTCCACTCCTTCGCCGACGCCCTGTCGGGCAAGGTCTCCGGGCCCGGCAAGAAGCGGACGTCGCAGCAGGTCAGCCCGACGATCTCCGGCTGCGACCGGCACTACGGCTCGGTCAACGTGTGCGTCCCTACGGTCTTCCCGGCCCAGGTGAAGAAGACGACCGCGGCCCGCTGCACCTGGCTGAAGCAGAACCACTACGGCCGGCTGAAGGTCAACGGCGGGGACGATCCGCTGGGACTGGATCCGAACCGCAACGGCGTCGCCTGCGACCGGACGGACCTCAGGCGCCGCTGAGGATCATCGCCCCCAGGGTGAGCTGAGCTCCCCACTGCACCAGCACGGCCCCGAGCCTGAGGTGGGTCCACCGGGCCCGGGGCCATGCCAGTGCACCCACACCGGCGGCGAGCGCCAGCCAGAAGGCTCCGTAGAGGGCCGGGCCGGGAATCGTCGAGCACTGCTCGCCGTACATCAGGCAGCGGCTGCCGCGCTCCCCGGAGAGCACGACGATCCAGGCCAGGCCGACGATCGGCAGCAGCGAGGCCAGGCCGGTGACGGCCAGCCCGGTGATGAGACCGTCCTTCTGCCGTGCGGTGAGCGCGACCTGTTGCGGTGTCGTGGTGTCCATGGACACCATCCCATCGCGCCGCCCGGCCCCCGGGGATCGGCGTGCGTACTCAGCCGTGCTGGGTACGCATGCTCAACGCCCGCTCCACGACCGCCTCCAGCTGGTCGTGGTGGGCGCCCTTCCAGTAGGCGCGGCCGCATGCCGAGCACTGCGCGAAGACGTCGTACGACCGTTGCGTGCCGCCCTTGAGCTGGTGGGCCACCTCTTCCTTGGTGGCCTCCTTCAGCAGGCCGTTGCAGGCCGTGCAGCGGGTCCAGGGGCGGAGGTCGGGGTCGAAGCGGTCGAGGACGTCCCGCAGCTGGTCCTCGGGGCGGGTGCTGTAGACGTACGCGCCGGCCCACAGCTCGCGGCGGCGCAGCAGGCCCCGGTCGCGGCTGAGCATGACCCGCTTCTCGGCCGCCGAGCGGGCGGCCAGTGCCGGGTCGCCGATGTCGGTCGACTCGTACGCCGTGTCCACGCCGAGCAGGCGCAGCCGGCGGGCGAGGGTGCCGAGGTGGACGTCGAGGAGGAAGCGGAGCGGGGCGCCGGGGACCTGCTGGGGGCGCTCGACGGAGCGGACCTCCACCCGGTCCCCCGCAGCGGGGACGTACGACGTCGGTACCTCGCGGCCGTTGACCCACAGGGCCCCGACCTCGGTCAGCGGGACGCCGGCCGACTCGACGACGTGGCCGAGGGTGGAGGCGCCGTCGGTGGTGAGGGGGGTGGAGCCGCGGCGCCGGGCGCTCGGGACGAACAGGGCCAGGCCGGGGGCGAACTCGACGTGGATCTCGGGACCGTTCACCCGGTCAGGATGTCACGCAAGCGATCGCCGGGCTCAGCGGTTTTCGGTGGGGAGACCGTGCTCCAGGACGTCCAGCGCCCGCTCCACGCGGTCGCGGAGGTCGCCCTCGAAGTCGTTCTCCGCCCAGTACATGTAGACCTCCATCAGACCGCCGATGAGGGACATCGCGTAGACGCGCACCTCGAGGCCGTCCGGATCCAGGCCGGACCGCTCGGCGAGGGCCCCGCGGAGCAGGCGCCCGGTCTCCGACATGCTCTCGAACATGCGGGCGCGGACGGCGGGGACCTGGACCCCGAGGTGCGCCCGCATCCGGAGCACCTCCGGGTCCTCGTTCACGCTCGCGTTCAGGGCCCTGTGCATCACGTGCCGCAGCGAGTCCGTCAACGACTCGTCGGCGGGCCGGGCGCGCAACTCCTCGGCCAGCAGCGGGTCGTACTCGTCCGTGAGGACGATGTCCTCCTTGGTCGGGAAGTAGCGGAAGACGGTCGACGGCGACACCTCGGCCCGTTCGGCGATCTGCTCGATCGTCGTGGCGTCGTACCCCTGCTCCTTGATCAGCCCGTACGTGGCGGCGCGGATCGCCTCGCGGGTCTTGATCTTCTTGCGTTCCCGCAGGCCCAGCGGGGGGCGGTCGGCGGGGGAGAGGGGAGAGCGTGCGGCCGTCATGGGGTTCATTGTCGGGCATCCTCCGCCGGGGCAACCAGGTCGGGCCCGGCGCTCTCCGCGTGCCGCTCGGGCGTCGCCCTGGGCAGGAAGGCCGCCGCCAGCAGCGCGGCGACCAGGGCGGCGATGCCGCACACCAGCAGAACCACGCCCATGCCGTGGACGTACGCGCCGTCCGCGGAGGCGCCGAGACGGGGCGCTCCGGTCCTCTCGGCGATCAGGTGGGCGGCGACCACGGAGTCACCGGCGGCGTCGGCGGCCTGCGCGGGCAGGCCCGCGACGTCGAGCCGGTCGCGGAAGATGCCGGCGAGCAGGCTGCCCAGCAGGGCGATGCCGATCGCGGCGCCGACCTGACGCAGCGTCATCAGCAGCCCCGAGCCGCTGCCGGCCCGGTCGCGGGGCAGGGTGCCGAGCGCGCCGTCCATCGCCGGCACGACCGAGAAACCGAACCCGACGCCGGCGATCGAGAGCCACAGCGCGGTGAAGCCGTAGCCGGAGTCGACCGTCGTACGGCTGCCGAGCAGCGCGGCGAAGGCCAGCACCACCAGGCCGGCACTCACCACGGCGCGCGGGCCGAACCGCGTGACGACCGGCTGTGCACCCCTCGCGGCGACCAGCAGGCCGCCCATCATCGGCAGCAGGCGCAGGCCGGTGCCGAAGGCGTCATGGCCGAGGACGGCCTGGAGGTACGGGGGCAGCACGAACAGCAGGCCCGACAGGACGAACATCACCAGGGTCGCGGCGAGCGTGTTGAACAGGAAGCCGCGATGGGCCAGCAGCGTCATGTCGAGCATGGGGCGTGCGGCCCGCCGCTCGCGCAGCACCAGCGCGGTGAGCAGCACCACGGCCGCGCCCGACATCGCCGGCACCAGCGGGTCGCCCCAGCCCCGGTCGGGCGCCTCGATGATCGCGTAGACGAGGGTGCCGAGCCCGGTCGCGGTGAGCGCTGTGGACAGGGTGTCGACCTTGGGGGAGGCGGGGTCGCTGGTCTCGGGGAGCAGGAGGACGCAGGCGGTGATGCCGATCGCGGCCATCGGGATGTTGACCAGGAAGACCGAGCCCCACCAGAAGTGGTTCAGCAGCCAGCCCCCGATGATCGGGCCGAGCGGCAGGCCGAGCGCGGAGGCGGCCGAGATGATCCCGATGGCCTTGGTGCGCTCGTCGGGGCCGAAGAGCGAGGGCAGCACGGAGAGCGCGAGCGGGGTGACGAGCGCGGCGCCGATGCCCATGGCCGCGCGGGCCGCGATGACCCAGTGCACGTCGCCGGCCAGTGCGCCCACCAGCGAGCCGGCGAGGAAGACGCCGAGTCCGGCGATCAGCATCCGGCGTCGCCCGAAGCGGTCGCCGAGTAGTCCGGCGGGGAGCATGAGCGCGGCGAAGACGACGACGTACGCGTCCGCCGTCCACTGCTGCTCGCCGGTGGTGGCACCGAGTTCGGCGGCCATCGTCGGCAGCGCCACGTTGAGGATCGTCATGTCGAAGCCGAGCGTGAGCATGCTCGCGACCAGGGCCCCCAGGGCCCACCAACGCCGAGGATGGTGCGTGACAGTAGCCATGGAATGACAGTAGCTGTCAAAATGAAGTGACTGTCAATAGGTTGATGGCGTCAGCATGGCGGATCTGCTGCGGGCAGGCGAAAGAAGGCCACACGAAAAATGGCCACGGCTCGCCAGCCGTGGCCATGGGGTGGGAAGGGTTTACGCGTGCTGGTACGCCACCAGTGAGATGCCGACGTAGTGGACGACGAACGCGGCGAGGGTGAAGGAGTGGAAGACCTCGTGGAAGCCGAACCAGCGCGGTGAGGGGTTCGGGCGCTTGATGCCGTAGATCACGCCTCCGGCGCTGTAGAGCAGACCGCCGACGATCACCAGGACCAGGACGGCGATACCGCCGGTGCGCATGAAGTCCGGCAGGAAGAAGACGGCGGCCCAGCCCATCGCGAGGTAGCAGGGGGTGTACAGCCAGCGAGGCGCGCCGACCCAGAAGACGCGGAAGACGATGCCCGCGGCGGCCGCGGCCCAGATGCCCCACAGCAGCCACTGGCCCTTGGCTCCGGGCAGGAGCAGCATGGTCAGCGGGGTGTAGGTGCCCGCGATGATCAGGAAGATGTTGGCGTGGTCGAGGCGGCGCAGGACGCCGTCCATCCGGGGGCTCCAGTTGCCCCGGTGGTAGAGCGCGCTGACGCCGAAGAGCAGGC
This sequence comes from Streptomyces sp. NPDC001450, assembly GCF_053597295.1. Classification (NCBI taxonomy): domain Bacteria; kingdom Bacillati; phylum Actinomycetota; class Actinomycetes; order Kitasatosporales; family Streptomycetaceae; genus Streptomyces; species Streptomyces sp. NPDC001450. The sequence goes on along the minus strand of NZ_JBSFHY010000022.1, from coordinate 24,559 downwards.
ATGCCGTCAGGACGTAGATCCCGCAGGCGATGCGGCCTCTGGTGGAGTCGGCGAGGGCGGTGAGCACCAGCCCCGCGATGAGTACGGCCGGGAACATTCCGAGGTGCAGCCAGCCGCGGAGCCTGGGCTTGACCGGATGCGACAGGGAGAGCGCGGTGGGACCGCGGCCGGCGGCCGGCGAGTCCGTGGGCGCGTCGGGGACGGGCGCAGTCATGCGGGGCATGGTACCTACGGCTCCGTAAGTCGCGTGTCAGTGAGCCCTTGTGAGTGGTCGTAACGCAAAAAGTCCTCCTGTTGAACTTCATGTGCACGCAAAGAATCACGGAAACCGTGGGATTCCTCACGTCGCTCACCTGTGATGCCCTCTGGACAGATGCGCACTAGAATCGGATGATCAAATGAGTGCGGTCGGCACCGGATGAGCAGCTACGAAGCGTCCGGGTCGCAGCCCCCACGGGGCGACAAGACAAAAAATCCCTCAATTAGGAGCAATCGTGGCGCGCGACATCGCGGCTCCCACCGTCATCCCCACCAACCACCAGGAACTGATCTCGTGGGTCAACGAGATCGTCGAACTGACCCAGCCGGACAACGTGGTCTGGTGTGACGGATCCGAGGCCGAGTACGAGCGACTGTGCGAGGAGCTCGTCGGCAAGGGGACCTTCAAGAAGCTCGACCCGATCAAGCGCCCGCACTCCTACTACGCCGCCTCCGACCCGACCGACGTCGCGCGCGTCGAGGACCGGACCTTCATCTGCTCGGAGAAGGAGGAGGACGCCGGCCCGACCAACCACTGGAAGGCCCCCGCCGAGATGCGGGAGATCTTCGCCGGTGAGAAGGGCCTGTTCCGCGGCTCGATGAAGGGCCGGACGATGTACGTCGTCCCGTTCTGCATGGGCCCGCTCGGCTCCCCGCTGTCCGCGATCGGCGTGGAGATCACCGACTCCGCCTACGTCGCCGTCTCCATGCGCACGATGACGCGCATGGGCCAGGCCGTCCTGGACGAGCTGGGCGACAGCGGCTTCTTCGTCAAGGCCGTCCACTCGCTCGGAGCCCCGCTGGAGCCCGGCCAGGCGGACGTCCCGTGGCCCTGCAACCAGACCAAGTACATCTCCCACTTCCCGGAGAGCCGCGAGATCTGGTCGTACGGCTCCGGCTACGGCGGCAACGCGCTGCTCGGCAAGAAGTGCTACGCCCTGCGCATCGCCTCCGTCATGGCCCGCGACGAGGGCTGGCTGGCCGAGCACATGCTGATCCTCAAGCTCACCCCGCCGCAGGGCGAGTCCAAGTACGTCGCCGCCGCCTTCCCGAGCGCCTGCGGCAAGACCAACCTCGCCATGCTGGAGCCCACGATCTCCGGCTGGACCGTGGAGACCATCGGCGACGACATCGCCTGGATGCGGTTCGGCGAGGACGGCCAGCTGTACGCGATCAACCCCGAGGCCGGCTTCTTCGGCGTCGCGCCCGGCACCGGTGAGCACACCAACGCCAACGCGATGAAGACGCTGTGGGGCAACGCGGTCTTCACCAACGTCGCGCTCACCGACGACGGCGACGTGTGGTGGGAGGGCATGACGGAGGAGACTCCGGCCCACCTGACGGACTGGAAGGGCCGGGACTGGACGCCGGAGTCCCCGGAGCCCGCCGCGCACCCCAACTCCCGCTTCACGGTCTCCGCCGCCCAGTGCCCGATCATCGCGCCGGAGTGGGAGGACCCGAAGGGTGTGCCGATCTCGGCGATCCTCTTCGGCGGCCGCCGCGCCACCGCGGTGCCGCTGGTGACGGAGTCCTTCGACTGGAACCACGGCGTCTTCCTCGGCGCCAACGTGGCCTCCGAGAAGACCGCCGCGGCCGAGGGCAAGGTCGGCGAGCTGCGCCGCGACCCCTTCGCGATGCTGCCGTTCTGCGGCTACAACATGGGCGACTACATGGCCCACTGGGTCGACGTGGCCAAGGACAAGGACCAGTCCAAGCTGCCGAAGATCTACTACGTCAACTGGTTCCGGAAGAACGACGAGGGCAAGTTCGTCTGGCCGGGCTTCGGTGAGAACAGCCGCGTCCTGAAGTGGATCGTGGAGCGCCTGGACGGCAAGGCCGAGGGCGTCGAGACCCCGATCGGCATCCTGCCGACCCGGGACGCGCTGGACACCAACGGTCTGGAACTGGCCGAGTCCGACCTGGACTTCCTGCTCACGGTCGACAAGGAGATCTGGCGCGAGGAGGCGGCCCTCGTCCCCGAGCACCTCAACACCTTCGGCGACCACACGCCGAAGGAGCTGTGGGACCAGTACCGCGCGCTGGTCGAGCGCCTGGGCTGAGACCCGCGGACAAGACTCCACGGCCGGTTGGGATGCCCTGACCAGCGATCGTCACGGCCGGCCGTGGTGACGGCAGCACGAAGAGGCCCGGGGCCCGCACCGTACAACGGCGTACGGGGCGGGCCCCGTCGACGTACGGCCCGGCGCAGACGCAGGTCGGTACGCGCCACGCGTCGCGCAAAAGGTGTATCTGTGGGCAATTCGCCTATGGTGATCCCGTGCGCGGAATTCTGCTGGCCGGGGGTACCGGCTCAAGGCTGTGGCCGTTGACCCGTTCGGTGTCGAAACAACTGCTGCCGGTTTTCGACAAGCCGATGATCTACTACCCGCTTTCCACACTGCTGATGGCCGGCGTCCGGGAGATTCTGATCATCACCACCCCGGAAGACCAGGACCAGTTCCGCCGGTTGCTCGGCGACGGCACTCAACTGGGCCTGCGGCTGGAGTACGTGGCACAGGAGCACCCGAAGGGCATCGCTCACGCGCTCGTCCTGGGGGCCGACTTCATCGGCGGCGAGCCGGTCGCGCTGATTCTGGGTGACAACATCTTCCACGGCACCGGCCTCGGTACACGGCTGGCCCGTTACGACGATCTGAAGGGCGGCAGGGTGTTCGCCTACCAGGTCGCCAACCCCTCGGCCTACGGCGTCGTGGAGTTCGACGAGCGGGGCCGGGTGCTGTCCATCGAGGAGAAACCGGTCCGGCCGAAGTCGCGATACGCCGTGCCCGGACTGTACTTCTACGACAACCGGGTCGTGGAGATCGCGCACGGCCTTCGGCCGAGCGCCAGGGGCGAGTTGGAGATCACCGACCTCAACCGCGTCTATCTGGAGGCCGGAGAACTGAACGTCACCCGGCTCGACCGGGGCACGGCCTGGCTGGACACCGGGACCTTCATCTCCATGGTTCAGGCGTCGGAATTCGTCCGGGTGATCGAGGAGCGCCAGGGCTTCAAGGTCGGCTGTATCGAGGAGGCTGCCTGGCGGGCCGGCCTGATCGACGACGGCCGGCTCCGGGAGCTGGCCCGGCCGCTGCTCAAGAGCGGGTACGGCCATTACCTGCTGGGGCTTTTGGAGGAATACCCGTGCCTCGTCGCGCCCCGACGGAGTGGCGGGGGCACCGGATCGCGTGACGAGGAACTGCTGGGCACCGGTCCGGGAGTTCTTGCGTGACGGCATCCTTCTCCTGACTAAAGTCTCGCGGCTGATGTCCCGAAGACACGGACGTCAAGTTCGGCAAGAACAGCTGCGTGAGGGAAGGAAGTGGTCACGTGCGACCACTGGGCATTGAAGGAGCCTGGGTGGAAACCCCCACTGTCTTCGCGGACAACAGGGGCCGGTTCCACGAGTGGTTCAAGGCCGAGAGATTCCTCGATTCCCTCGGCCAGGGGCTCCGCCTCGCGCAGGCCAACTGCTCCCGCTCCGTTCGCGGTACTCTCCGCGGTATCCACTACGCGTCGGTTCCGCCGGGACAGGCCAAGTATGTGACGTGCGTCAGCGGCGCCGTCCTCGACGTGGTGGTCGACATCCGCACCGGTTCCCCGACTTTCGGGAAATGGGAGGCGGTTCGGCTGGACGACACCACACACCGTTGCGTCTATCTGTCGGAAGGGCTGGGTCACGCCTTCATCGCACTGGAGGACAACTCCACGGTCATCTACCTGTGTTCGGAGGGGTACGCGCCGCAGAGGGAGTTCGGGATCAATCCGCTCGACCCTTCGCTGGCCATCGCCTGGCCTGAGGATCTCGTGCCGTGCCTTTCCGGCAAGGACGCGGCGGCGCCCACGCTGGAGGAAGCCGAACGGGCGGGCCTGCTGCCCTCCTTCGAGGCCTGCAGCGCGTATCGCGGAAGTCTCGCAGTCGCCGAGTTCCATTGAGCCGGAATTCTTGCCGCCCGGTGCACTATTTCGGCTCACTGCAGCCACCCGGGTGATTTTGGACTATGCCAGGGGCTGATGCCTAATCATTCCGTGGCCGGATGTGAACAATAGCTGTGCCAGTGACCGCGGCCGTGTGAGCGTATTCAGCGCGTGCACTTCCGGTGCGGTCACTTCACCCAAGTTCCGCGAGGAAGGTTCTCAGTGAGCCGTAGGACAATGCGAAGTTCACGCGTGAAATCCGCGACCATGGTCTCGGTGGGCGCGCTCGCCGTCGTGCTCAACATCGCACCGAGCGCGGTGGCCGTCGCCGACGCGATCCACCGGTCTGGCGCGGCCAGCGGTGTGGGGCTGCCCGGCCCGAACGGCGCCGTGAGTGCCGACCGCGACCAGGGCATGAGCAGCAGCACCAAGGCCGGCCGCGACCGTGGCCCGCAGGGGCCGCGCGGCGAGAGGGGCCCCCGGGGCCCGCAGGGGCACGACGGCGAAACCGGCCCTCAGGGTCCGCAGGGCTTCCAGGGTGTCCCGGGTGTTCAGGGGCCGAAGGGCGACAAGGGCGATAAGGGAGACAAGGGAGACAAGGGCGACACCGGTCCGCAGGGTGCTTCCGGGGGTGTCCAGGGAACGCCCGGCGTCCAGGGTCCGCGGGGCTTCCAGGGCTTCCAGGGCTTCCAGGGCGGCCCGGGCGCGCAGGGTACTCAGGGGGTCACCGGTGCCGCGGGTGCCACTGGTCCTACCGGCCCGCAGGGTGACACGGGTGCCACGGGTGCCACGGGTGCCACTGGTCCTACCGGCCCGCAGGGCGCCACGGGTTCGACCGGTCTGACCGGTCTCACGGGTCCGCAGGGTGTTCAGGGCGATGTCGGTGTCCAGGGTGTTCAGGGCGATGTCGGTGCTCAGGGCTTCCAGGGTGATGTTGGTGCTCAGGGTGTCCAGGGTGACGTCGGTGCTCAGGGTGCTCAGGGCTTCCAGGGTGATGTTGGTGCTCAGGGTGTCCAGGGCGATGTCGGTGCTCAGGGCTTCCAGGGCTTCCAGGGCTTCCAGGGTGATGTTGGTGCTCAGGGTGTCCAGGGTGACGTCGGTGCTCAGGGCTTCCAGGGCTTCCAGGGCTTCCAGGGTGATGTTGGTGCTCAGGGTGTCCAGGGTGACGTCGGTGTCCAGGGTCCGCAGGGCTTCCAGGGCAACACCGGGGCCACGGGTGCCTCGGGTGCCACCGGTCCTACGGGTCCGCAGGGCGCCACGGGTTCGAGCGGCCTGACCGGTGCCACGGGTCCGCAGGGTTCTCAGGGTGCCACCGGCAGCACGGGTGCCACCGGTCCCACGGGTTCGCAGGGCGCCACGGGTCCGCAGGGCACCCAGGGCACCCAGGGTGTCCAGGGCGCCCAGGGTTCTCTGGGTACCACCACCGTCGTGACGGACCCCGCCGGTCCGCAGGCGCAGTCGACTGCCACGTGCCCCGCGGGCCAGGTTGCCGTCGGCGGCGGATACCAAGGCGCTGCCACCACCAGCACCGCGTACCAGAGCCAGCCGGTCGGCGGCAGCCCTGCCACCGGGTGGCAGGCCGCCACCACTGACCCGGCAGGACTGACGGCCTACGTGATCTGCGGTCCGTGACCGCCCGTGGGGCGGGCTGCGGTGCGATATCGATGGCCCGCCCCACCTCGGAAGAGCGACGGTGCCCCAGGCTTCGGCCTCGGGGCACCGCCCGCGTTCTCAGTACGAGGCGGTCCAGCTTGCCGGAAATGTGTCGCGGGCCTGAGTAGCGTGAGAGGCAGGTTCCGCGGAGCGGACAGGTCCCCGATTCCGGACGCTGGACGGCAAGAAAAACGGAGAGCCATGCATATCCTTGTGACCGGCGGCGCCGGATTCATCGGTTCGGAATATGTCCGCAGACGGATGGAATCCGACCCGGCGGCGCGGATCACCGTTCTCGATAAACTTACTTATTCGGGAAACGAGTCCAATCTGGCGCCGGTGGCGGAAAACCCGGGTTACTCGTTCGTCCGGGGCGACATCTGTGACCCGGACCTGGTCGACCAGGTGATGGCGGGCCAGGACGCGGTGGTCCATTTCGCCGCCGAGTCGCACGTGGACCGGTCGATCGACGGGGCCGGTCCGTTCGTCCGTACGAATGTGATGGGCACGCAGGTGCTCCTGGACGCGGCCCGCCGCCATCGCGTCGGCCGCTTCGTCCACGTGTCCACCGACGAGGTGTACGGCTCGATCGGCGAAGGCTCGTGGACCGAGGGATGGCCGCTCGCGCCGAACTCCCCTTACTCCGCCTCGAAAGCCGGCGCCGACCTGCTGGCGCTCGCCTACCACCGCACCCACGGCCTGGACGTCGTGGTCACCCGGTGCACGAACAACTACGGGCCCTATCAGTTCCCCGAGAAGGTCATCCCGCTCTTCATCACCAACCTGCTCGACGGGAGGACGGTCCCCCTGTACGGCGACGGCCGCAACATGCGTGACTGGCTGCACGTCTCCGACCACTGCCGGGGCATCGACCTGGTCCTGAACGGCGGCAGGGCCGGAGAGGTCTACCACATCGGCGGCGGAACCGAGTTGAGCAACCACAAGCTCACCGGCCTGCTGCTGGACGCGGTCGGCGCGGGCTGGGACCGGGTCGCGTACGTGGCCGACCGCAAGGGCCACGACCTGCGTTACTCGCTGGACGACAGCAAGATTCGCGAACAGCTCGGATACGCACCGCAGGTGGACTTCGCCGAGGGCCTGGCCGCCACGGTCTCCTGGTACCGGGCACACCGCACCTGGTGGGAGCCGCTCCAGGAGAGGGCCGGGCTCCGGTGAGCACCGCATGGCTGGTGACCGGAGCCCGCGGGCTCCTCGGGCAGGACGTGCTGGCCGAACTCGCCGCCCGTCCGGACGACGTGGTGACGGGACTGGGCCGTGACCAGTTGGACATCACCGACCCGGCCGCCGTCCGCGCGGCCGTCACGGGCCACCGCGTGGTCGTCAACTGCGCGGCCTGGACGGACGTCGACGGCGCCGAGCGGTCCGAGGCAGCGGCCACGGCCGTGAACGGCACGGGCGTCCGCCACCTGGCACAGGCCTGCGCGGACAGCGGCGCGCTCCTGCTGCACGTCTCCACCGACTACGTGTTCCCGGGCGACAGCCGTCGGCCCTACCCCGAGGACGCGCCGACGGGGCCCGTCAACGCGTACGGGCGCAGCAAGACGGCGGGGGAGCAGGCCGTCGCCGAACTGCTGCCGCACTCCGGCCACATCGTGCGCACCGCCTGGCTCTACGGCGCGCACGGCCCCAATTTCGTGGCCCGCATGCTCGAACTGGCGGGCCGGCGCGAAACCCTGGACGTGGTCGCCGACCAGTACGGCCAGCCGACCTGGTCCCGTGCGCTCGCCCGGCAGCTGGCCGCCCTCGGCCGTGCGGCCCTGGCCGGGCGGGCGCCGGCGGGGATCTACCACGGCACGGCGGCCGGCCGCACCACCTGGTACGGCCTGGCGCGGGAGACCTTCCGCCTCGCCGGCCTCGACCCGGAGCGGATCCGCCCGGTCGGCTCGGAGAAGTTCCCGCGCCCGGCCGCCCGCCCCGCGTTCGGTGTCCTCGGTCATGGAAACTGGGCCCGAGGCGGCCTCGCCCCCCTCCCACGGTGGGACGACCAGCTGACCGCAGCACTGGCCACGCCCCCCTTCGCCGCCCTGGTCGCGACGGCGCGCACGAACAGCGCACGCCTGTCGTCCTGACCGGTGAGAGTGCGGCCCCGAACACCGGAGCGCCCTGCGGAACCTGACGGCTCGCAGGGCGCTCCTTTCCACCTACGGGCCCTAGACCAGCAGCGGCCCTCCGCACCGCTCGGCGCCCTCCTTCATCGCGATGAGGTTGGCGACGACGTAGGAGATGTTGTTCCGGGAGTGCCACTCGGTCGGGAAGTAGGTGACCAGTCGTGACGATTGGAACTTGGCCTCGATCTCGGGCACGAAGGCGCGGTACTGGTTGTCCGTGTAGTACCAGAACGAGTTCTCGTTGTAGTAGGCCACGTGGGTCGGGTCCTGGTACGCGCCGCGGCCGTCGGAGCTGGGCGTCATGGTGAGGAGCATGCCGCCGGGTGCCAGCAGCCGGTACAGCTCGTTGATCAGCGGCACCTTCGCCGGCACGTGCTCCAGGAAGTCCACCGCCCGCATCAGGCCGACCGAGTTGTCGGGCAGGTCGAGCTTTCCGGGCAGGGTCGCGACGATGTCGACGCCCTCACCGGGGTACTGGTCCACGCCCAGATAGCCGGGCGGCTTCCGGTGGGCCGCGCCGAGGTCCAGCGCGAGGAGTTCACGCCGGTGCGTCCAGGCGAGGGCGTTGGCCTCGATGTACTTGTCGTACAGGGCGACCGTCTCGCGCTGGATGTGCGCGTTGATCTCCGGGTCGCGCTGGGTGTTCGCGGGGTGCATCCGCTGCAGGTACAGGCAGCGGGGAATGTGGTGGAAGTCGCCGAGGTGGAAGAGGCGGCACATCAGGTCCTGGTCGTCCAGCACGGTGCGCGTCGCGTCGTAGCCGCCGGCCTTCTCGTAGCTCTCCTTGCGGAACGCCCGCACGTGGTTCGGCGCGTACCAGATGTAGGAGACGTTGTGCGGCGTCGGCTCCATGGAGACGGCCTGGAGCAGCTTGCGGCCGTCGACGCGCACGTCCTCGTATTTCCAGCCGTGCGCCTCGTTGAAGCGGGTGTCGTCCCGCTTGCCGTCCTCGGTGATCTGGGCGGTGTTGCTGTAGACGAAGACGGCGTCGGGATGGGCGTCGAACGCCTTGGCCAGTTCCGCCAGGCATGCCTTCGCCAGGAGGTCGTCGTGGTCCAGTTCGACGAGGATCTCGCCGCGTGCCAGTTCGCAGGCCCTGCGCTTCGCCGCCCCGACACCGCGGATGCTGTCCGCGATCTCCACCCGGACCCGGTCGTCGTGTCGCTCCGGCCGCCACCGGGCGCCGTTGTTGAGCAGGACGATCCACTCCCAGTCCCGACAGGTCTGCGCCTGCAGGGACTTGAGGCACTCGTCGAGGAAGCGGGGCTGGTGGCTGGGGGTGAAGACGGAGAACCTGGGGGTTGCGGTCGACGTCATTCGGTGGCACCTGCCTGACTCGGTGTCGGTGTGGGGCTTACGTCGTCCCGGAACTGTTCCGGGACCTGGGAAAGCAGCGAGGGATCGGCCGCGACTGCACGGCGGAACTCGTCCTCGGCCTCGTCGTCACGGTGCTTCTGCTGCAGAATCCAGCCGAGTTGGAGATGGGCCGTGGCGGCCCTGGGCGATGCGGCGATGGCACGCTTCAGGAGTTCGACGGCGCGGTCGGTGTCGCTCGACTTCAGCAGGATCGCCTCGTTGTAGAGGGCCGAGGCGTACTTCGGATCGATCTTCAGAGCCTTGTCGTAGGCCTTACGGGCATCGGCTGTTCTGCCGCCCCGTTGCGAGATGACCCCCAGGTTGTACCAGGCCAGTTTGTTACGAGGGTCGAGCTGCAGCACCCGCTGATAGGTTCTGGCCGCCCCTTCGGGATCCTGGTACTTCTCCTGCAGCAGGGCGCTCTGGAAAAGCGTACTGGCCTCCTGGGCCTTTCGGTTCACCGAAGTGGCCTCGGATACCGGGGTCGTTGCCGACTGGGACTGAACCGCCCAGGCGGTCACTCCGGTCGCAACCGCGGCCGCACCGGTAAGCCCCGCCCACAATCGCCTGCGTCTCATTTTTTCACATCTCGTAGAAATAGTGAGGGACCACGGATGTGGCTGAACTCAGGCGGCCGACACCGAAAAGACCGTGGCGGTGCCTGCAGTGCCGAAGTCCGAACCACCATCATTTCCACCGACGTTACGAGTCGTTCGTGATGGTGCAGCCGTTTGGCAGGCAATTGTGGTGTGCAGTCCACCCGAATGCAGGCATCAATGCCGTGGGAGGGAAGGGGATGCGCAGGGGATGCGCCAAGAGCCGAGGCGAGGCATCGAGGGCCGGCGTCAACGGCTGCTCGCGGGTGACGAGTTGTTCCGCACATCACGCCACGGGTCATGGCGCCCGGTCCGCGCGTCGCTGCGGGTGCACGCGGACCGGGGCCGTCGAGGGGACCCCGGGGGAGGGGTCAGCGGGCCGTGCTGAGTTCCTTCGGGTCGGTCAGTGCGGCGGTGTGCGCGTCCATGCGCTCGGCGGACAGGATCGCCGCCGCCGTGTCGGCGCGGGAGGCCGCGACGACGAGGGCGCGACCGGCGAGGGTGTGCGCCCGCTCGTGCAGGGCCGTCACCCGGGGGTCGGTCGGGGTGCCGGATGCGCGGGCCGGCGTATGTCCGCCCCGCAGCCGGGCCACCTGCCCGGCGAGCCGTTCGGCCGCCAGGTCCAGGTCGGTGGAGGGGGCGAGTGCCCGCAGCTCGTCCGTGACGGCGAGCAGCGCCGCGAGGTGCCCGGCGAGCTGGATGTCCAGCTCCTCCTCGCGTGACCGGTGGGGGAAGTCCGAGGTGGTGCCGGCCATCGTGGTGTGCACCGACTTGGTGCGGATCGGCTCGTACATGGGATGGCCTCCTGTGCTCTGACAGGAAGCCATCCTAGCTTAGATTTCGTCTAAAGTTGAGTCTGATCACGGATTGCGGTCCGTCGGCTACGGCTGACCGTATCCGTCCAGGAAGGTGCCGATCCGGGTGACCGCGTCGCGCAGGTCCCCGACCGTCGGCAGTGTCACCACCCGGAAGTGGTCCGGCTCCGGCCAGTTGAAGCCGGTGCCCTGGACGACCATGATCTTCTCCCGGCGGAGCAGGTCGAGGACCATCTGGCGGTCGTCCTTGATCTTGAAGACCTGCGGGTCCAGGCGCGGGAAGAGGTACAGCGCGCCCTTCGGCCGTACACATGTCACGCCCGGGATCTGCGTCAGCAGCTCGTAGGCGGTGTCCATCTGCTCCTTCAGCCGCCCGCCCGGCAGCACCAGGTCGTTGATCGACTGGCGGCCGCTCAGCGCGGCCACGACCCCGTGCTGGCCCGGCATGTTCGCGCACAGGCGCATGTTCGCCAGGATCGTCAGGCCCTCGATGTAGGAGTCGGCGTGCGCGCGCGGGCCGGAGATCGACATCCAGCCGACCCGGTAGCCGGCCACCCGGTACGCCTTCGACATCCCGTTGAAGGTCAGTGTCAGCAGGTCGGGGGCCACGGCCGCGGTCGGGATGTGCGTCGCGCCGTCGTAGAGGATCTTGTCGTAGATCTCGTCCGAACAGACCAGCAGGTTGTGGCGGCGGGCGATGTCCGTCAGGCCCTTGAGCATCGCCGCGTCGTACACCGCGCCTGTCGGGTTGTTCGGGTTGATGATGACGATCGCCTTGGTGCGGTCGGTGACCTTGCGCTCGATGTCGGCGAGGTCGGGCATCCAGTCGGACTGCTCGTCGCAGCGGTAGTGGACCGCCGTACCGCCGGAGAGGGAGACGGCCGCCGTCCACAAGGGGTAGTCCGGAGCCGGTACGAGGACCTCGTCGCCGTCGTCCAGCAGGCCCTGCATCGCCATCACGATCAGCTCGGAGACGCCGTTGCCGATGAAGACGTGCTCGACGTCCGTCTCGATGCCGACGGTCTGGTTGTGCATGACGACCGCGCGGCGGGCGGCCAGCAGGCCCTTCGCGTCGCCGTAGCCGTGCGCCGTGGAGACGTTGCGGAGGATGTCCTCCAGGATCTCGGGCGGGCACTCGAAGCCGAAGGCGGCCGGGTTGCCGGTGTTGAGCTTCAGGATGCGGTGACCTGCCGCCTCCAGGCGCATCGCCTCCTCGAGAACCGGGCCCCGGATCTCGTAACAGACGTTGGCGAGCTTGGTCGACTGGATCACCTGCATGTCCGTGAGCTTACGGCCCGGTAACGCCTCACGGGTCGTGTTTTCCGACACGTGAGACGCGGAGCTTTGTGCTGTTATCGCCGGTAGCTGTCTCAGGAGTCACACACGTCTCTACAATTCCCGGCCATGTCCACCGATCGCGAGTACGAGGCGGAGGCGTACGGCGCGCACGGAGCGGGTGGCGAGCCGGGGGGCGCGCCGAATGTGTACCACCCGCAGGCCGCCCCGTCCCCGTCGTACGAGGAGTACGCCGATCCTGCCGTCGCCCATGGCTGGCAGAGCGCCTACGACGAGACCCGTGAGCTGCCCCCTGTACCCGCGATCCCCGCGATCCCCGCGATGCCCGCGATGCCCGCGCTGGATGATCCCGCCGGGCCGCCCCCTCCCGTGGCGGGCGTAGGCCGGGCCGATCTCCGGCGCCGGAGGAAGCAGGGCGGCCGTCGTCGGGTGGCCGTCGCGGGGGCCCTCGGTGCGGCCGGTGTCGTCGCCGTGATCGTCGGCCTGACGGGCGGCTCGGATTCCCCGGCCGGACAGCAGCCCGCGAAGGACGGCCGTGTCACCTCCGGCGGCTCCGGCGCCGCGACCACGCGGCAGGACAGCGGCACGCCGAGCGGCACGGCCACCGCCGGCACCCCCGGCGGGGCCTCGCCGACCCCCACGTCCACCGCCACCTCGGCGGCCGGGTCGACGGGTGCGGCCACCTCTCCGGGCGCGCAGACCTCCTCCGCGCCCACGTCGACGGCGACGGGCGTGTCGCCGACCGCATCCGCGACAACGACGGAGCCCGGCGTCCCCGGCGGCCGGGGGCACGGCCGAGGTGTCACCAAGAAGCCCAGATAGACTGAGGGTTGACGCCCCGTCAGGAAAACAGTTCGCATACAACTGCTTGCTCACGCATGCCCCTCTCGTGAGAATGCTCATGACAAGACAGGGGGCGGCCGGAAGATCTCCGGTCGCTTATGTCTGCAGAGGGGACCCCCACATGAACAAGCCTCTCCTGGCCGCGCTGTCCGCCCTGGCGATCGCCGGGCTCGGCGTGACCCCCGCGGTCGCCGCACCCCAGGCCAAGGCGGCCAAGGCGGTGACCGTCACCTATGCCGGCACCGTCTCGCTCAGCAACTGCTCCGGCTCCGTCATCCGCTTCCCCAGCTCCGCGGACAGCGACCCGGCGCTCGTGATGACCAACGGCCACTGCCTGGAGACCGGCTTCCCGGACCCGGGCGAGGTCATCACCGGCCAGTCCTCCAGCCGTTCCTTCGGCCTGCTGAACGCCTCCGGCAGCCGGATCGCCACGCTCCGCGCCAACCAGGTCGTCTACTCGACCATGACGGACACGGACGTCACGATCTACCGGCTGACCACCACCTACGCGGCGATCAAGAGCTCGTACGGGATCAGCCCGCTCACCGTGCAGAACACGCACCCGGCCACCGGTACCGCCATCAAGGTCGTCTCCGGCTACTGGAAGCGGACCTACGGCTGCAACGTGGACGGGTTCGTGTACCGGCTGAAGGAGGGCGGCTGGACCTGGAAGGACTCGATGCGCTACACCTCCGCCTGCAACACCATCGGCGGCACCTCCGGCTCCCCGGTGATCGACACGGCCACCGGCAACGTCGTCGCCGTCAACAACACGGGCAACGAGGACGGCGAGAGCTGCACCGAGAACAACCCGTGCGAGGTGGACGAGAGCGGCAACGTCACCGTCCGCCAGGGCATCAACTACGCCGAGGAGACCTACCAGATCCCGGCCTGCTTCACGACCGGCAACAAGCTCGACCTGAGCGCCTCCGGCTGCACCCTGCCCAAGCCGTAGACCCTCCGGGCCGGACGGTCACACCGGTGTGCGGCGCACCGCTCGGCCCGCCAGTACGTCCGTTCGCCGGCCGTCCTCGATGACGAACCTGCCGTCGACCAGGACGTACGGGATCCCGGTCGGGAGCGTGCGGGGCTCGGCGAAGGTGGCGCCGGGCGACACCGTCTGCGGGTCGAAGAGCACCAGGTCGGCCCGGTATCCCTCGCGCACCAGCCCGCGGTCCGGCAGTCGCAGCCGGGCCGCGGGCCGGGCCGTGAGGTGCGCGACGCACTCCTCCAGCGTCAGCACGCCCAACTCCCGTACGTAGTGACCGAGATAGCGGGGAAAGGTGCCGTAGGCCCGGGGGTGCGGCTTGGTGCCCCGCAGGATGCCGTCCGAGCCGCCGGTGTGGGCGCGGTGCCGCATGATCGTGCGGACGTTCTCCTCGTGGCCGACGTGCTGCAGGATCGTCGTACCGAGCCGGTCCTCGGTCAGCAGGCGGTGGGCGGTCGTCCAGGGACTCTCGCCGCGCAGGTCCGCCGACTCCCGGACCGTACGGCCGACGTGGTCCGCGAGGGCCGGTGCGGTCACGCCGGAGATCTCGACCGTCTCCCACTCCACGGGCACGCCGTGGCAGCCGTCCGCGCCGGTCACCTCCAGGTCGTGCCGGATCCGCGCGGCCGTCGCCGGATCGGCGAGCCGGGCCAGGACTCGCTCCGGGCCACCCTCGCTCGCCCAGCTGGGCAGCAGCGCGGCCAGGGTGGTCGAGCCGGGGGTGTACGGATAGGTGTCCAGCGTGATGTCCGCGCCGCAGTCGAGCGCCTCGTCGAGCAGGGCCAGCAGTTCGGGCGCCCGCCCCCTGTTCACGTCGAAGTTCATCGTCGCGTGGGCCAGGTGCAGCGGGCAGCCCGCCTCCCGGGTCAGCGCCACCATCTCGGCGTAGGCCTCCAGGGCGCCGGCGCCGTAGGAGCGGTGGTGCGGGCAGTAGTAACCGCCGTACTCCGCCACCACCCGGCACAGCTCGGTCAGTTCGGCGTCCGCGGCATACATCCCGGGCGTGTACGTGAGCCCCGAGGACAGGCCGACCGCGCCCTGCTCCAGCCCCTCCGCCACCAGCTGACGCATCCGCTCCAGCTCCGCGGGCGTGGCCGGGCGGTCCTCCCAGCCGACGGCGAGCGCGCGGACCGTGCCCTGGGGGACGAGATAGGCGGCGTTGACGGCGATCCCCCGGTCCAGCCGGTCGAGATACTCGCCGACCGTCCGCCAGTCCAGGTCGAGGTCGTCGCCGTACCCGTTCCAGCCGGTGATCGCCCGCCGGACCTCCTCCAGCGTGCGGTCGTCCACGGGCGCGTACGAAAGACCGTCCTGGCCGATCACCTCCAGCGTGACCCCCTGCGCGGCCTTCGCGCTGTGGTCGGGGTCGCGCAGCAGGGCCAGATCGGAGTGGGCGTGCATGTCGATGAAGCCGGGGGACAGGACGAGCCCCTCCGCGTCCAGCTCCCGCCGCGCCCCGGGCCGCTGACAGCCCGCCGCCGCGGCCTCCTTGACGATCGAGACGATCCGGCCGTCGTCGACCACGACATCGGCGCGGTAGGAGTCCGCACCGCTGCCGTCGACGACGTCCGCGTCACGGATGACGAGATCTTCCACGGCGGCGCTCCCCGGTTCTCTAGAAGAACGTACGGATGAACTCGACGACCGTCCCGTCCGCCTCGGCCACCGGGATCAGCTGCCACTTGTCGAACGACGTGCAGGGGTGGGACAGGCCGAAGCCGATCCAGTCGCCGACCTCGACGTCCGCCTCCGGGGCGGTGTCGAGCCAGAGGTGCTGGTCGGACAGGGCGGTCACCTCGATGCCGGTCGCCGGGTGCTCGCCGCCGTCCCGGCGCACCACGTGGGCCACCGGGTGGTCGAGGTCGTAGGCCGCGTCCCGCTTGCCCGCGTTGACGAAGGCCTGCTCGGGGGAGGGGCGGGAGACGACCTGCGCCCACAGCCGGAACGCGGGCTCCAGCGCGCCCTCCTCGGGCACCCGGTTGAACGGGGTGAGCCTGCGGTAGTGCACGTCGTCGTGCGAGACGTACGCGCCGGAGCGGAGCAACTTCAGGACGGGAAGGGAGAGCTCGGGGATGTCGGCGAAGACGTCGGCGACCGCGTCGAACCACTCGCTGCCGCCCGCGCTCACCACGATCTCCTCGGCCCCGGCGAACCGCCCCGCCTTGTCGAACTCCGCCGCGAGCGCGACCATCCGGCCCAGCCAGGCCCGCACCGGCTCGGGAGCGGCCCCGGGCACCTGGGCCTCGTAGCCCGCCACGCCCACCAGCCGCAGCGTCTCCACGCCCGCCACCGCGTCCGCGACCGCCCGTGCGTCCGCCTCCGTGCGCACACCGGTACGGGCACCCTCGCCCGCGCCCAGCTCCACCACGACGTCCACCGGGCGGGTCGCGCCGCGCAGGGCGGCGTCCATCAGCTCGACCCCGCGCACGGAGTCGACGTAGCAGACGAAACGGAAGTCGGGGTCGGCCGCCAGGTCGGCGGCGATCCGGCGCAGGGCCGCCGGGTCGACGAGCTCGTTGGCCAGGAAGATCCGCTCGGTCCCGAACGCCCGGGCCACCCACACCTGGTGCGGGACCGCGAGGGTGATGCCCCACGCCCCGTGCTCGATCTGGCGCCGGAAGAGCTGGGGTGCCATGGAGGTCTTGCCGTGCGGGGCGAAGGCGAGGTGGTGCCGGGCGGCGTACGTCTCCATGAGCCGCAGGTTGTGCTCCAGGCGCTCGGCGGAGAGCGCGAGCACGGGGGTGGTGAAGCCGTCGGTGAAGAGGTTGCGGCGCTGGGCGGCCAGCTCGGCGACGGTCAGGCCCACGGCGTCCGGCGGGAGGCCCTTGAAGCGGTGGTCGACCCGTTCCTCGGCGAGGCGGGCGAGTGCTTCGGTACCGGCTTCCTGGGCCATGAGGCCTCCCCAATCTGGTGCGTTGCACTCTCTGCAACACTCATTGCGCATGTCGCTCACTGCTGTCTAACATCTCGGCCACGCGGGGTCAACGGACTCCCACCACCGAGGAGCTACGACGATCGTGACCGCCACCGGAGCCCGCAACGCCCCCGACATTGTGGACGTCGTGGCGCTCGGCGAGTCCATGGTCACCTTCCTGCCCACCCGCCCGGGCCGCCTCGCCGACGTCCCCTCCTTCGAGCGGGGGATCGGCGGAGCCGAGTCCAACGTGGCATGCGTGCTGGCGGCCTCCGGGCATTCGGCGCGGTGGGTCAGCCGGGTCGGCACGGACAGCTTCGGGGACCACCTGGTCGAGGCGATCGGGGCGTACGGCGTCGATGTCGCCCACGTCCGGCGGGACGCGGGGCGGCCGACCGGCCTGTACTTCCGCACGGCGGGGGACCGGGCGACGGACGAGCACGAGGTGGCGTACTACCGGACGGGGTCGGCGGCCTCCGCGATGACCGTGGACAACGTGGACGTGGAGGCGGTGCGGGCGGGGCGCGTGCTGCACCTGTCGGGGATCACGGGGGCGTTGTCCGAGGGGTGCCTGGAACTTGTACGCGAGCTGGTGAAGCCCGGCGAGGGGCGGCCCTTGGTCTCCTTCGACGTGAACTACCGGCCCGGACTGTGGCGGGACGCCGATGACGCCCGGGTGCTGCTGGAGCTGGCGCGCGGGGCCGACATCGTGTTCGTGGGACACGACGAGGCACGCCAGGCCTGGGGGCTGCACGGTGGCCGGGCCATTGTGGAGGCGCTGCCCGAGCCGGAGATCGTGGTCGTGAAGCAGGGCAGGGGTGGAGCGGTCGCGTTCGACAGGAACACCGACGGGACGGAGGACGCCGACGGTACGGCAACCCTCGTGCGGGCACCGCGGGTCGATGTCGTCGCCCACGTCGGCGCCGGAGACGCCTTCGCCGCCGGATTCCTCTCCGGCACCCTCCGCGGCCTCCCGATGCGTGACCGCCTCCGGCACGGCCACCTCATGGCCGCAGCCACCCTCACCACCCCCGGCGACCTCGCCGCCGCTCCCACCGCCCCTCAAGAAGCCTCCCCCAGAGCTCAACGCCTGGGGGGATCCCCATCGCGGCGCCCCTCCTGGACGAGCCACGCCGACCGCCTCGCCGCCCTGGACGACGACGCATGGGGGAGACTTCGACTCGGCCCCGGCTGGACGCAAGCCGACGAGGCCCCGGAGGAGGCGAACACCCCATGAGCCAGACCGTCGACCGCGCCCTGAGCATCCTGCCGCTGCTCGCCGAGGGCCCCGCCGACCTCGGCCAGGTCGCCGACCGGCTCGGCGTCCACAAGTCCACGGCGCTACGACTCCTGCGCACCCTGCACGAGCACGGCCTGGTCTACCGCCAGTCCGACCAGCGCTACCGCCTCGGCGCCCGCCTCTTCGCCCTCGCCCAGGAGGCGATGGAGAACCTCGACATCCGCGAGATCGCCCACCCCCACCTCGTCCGGCTCAACGAGCAGTGCGGCCACACCGTCCACCTCGCCGTGTACGAGGAGAACGAGGTGCTGTACATCGACAAGGTCGAGAGCCGCTACCCGGTCCGCATGTACTCGCGGATCGGCAGGCCCGTCGCCATCACGGTCGCCGCCGTCGCCAAGCTGCTCGTCGCCGACCTGCCCGAACCCGAGCGCCGCGCCCTCGCGGACAAGCTCGACTATCCCCTGTACACGGCCCGGTCCACCCCCAACGCCACCGCGTTCCTGCGGGAGTTGGAGCAGGTGCGCGAACAGGGCTGGGCCACCGACCTCGGCGGCCACGAGGAGTCCGTCAACTGCGTCGCGGCCCCCATCCGCGGCGCCGACGGCCGGGTGGTCGCCGCGATGTCGGTGTCCGCGCCGAACGTCGTCGTCACCGCCGAGGAACTCCTCACCCTGCTCCCGCAGGTGCGCCGTACCGCGGACGCGATCAGCGGCGAGTACTCCGGAAGGACGCCAGTGAAGGGCACCCCCGAATGACCGAGAAGACCGCGCTCACCCCGAAGACCCACACCACCCCGCCCGCGAAGTTCTCCCACGGCGTGAAGAAGGGCAACATCCTCCAGGTCGCCGGCCAGGTCGGCTTCCTGCCCGCCGAGGAGGGCAAGCCCCCGACGCCGGCCGGTCCCACCCTGCGCGAGCAGACCCTGCAGACCCTCGCCAACGTCCAGGCGATCCTCGAAGAGGGCGGCGCGGGCTGGGACGACGTGATGATGATCCGCGTGTATCTGACGGACGTGGACCACTTCGCCGAGATGAACGGGATCTACGACGCGTACTTCGAGGAGCAGGGCCTCACCCAGCCGCCCGCCGCCCGGACCACGGTCTACGTCGGTCTGCCCGCCGGCCTCCTCATCGAGATCGACGCGCTGGCGGTACTCGACTGATTGATCGGGACTCGAACCCGTGACCTTTTCGCGTCGACGCCGTTGACGACATCAAGGGAGTTGACGAGGAGGGGACATGGGGCCGAGGGTGACGCGCCATCGCGGTTACCCTGCGCGTCTTGCTCTCAGAACGGCCCAAGAGGCATGTTCTAGACCAGCACGCGCACGCCGCACGAGCGCGGCGGCCACTGTTTTCCTGCCTGGACAGCGAGATCCGTCGGGCGCGAGCCAACGTCGACCGGCTTGCGGTGTTTCCGGCGCAGGCGGCGCTGAGGACGTAGAAGACTGCGCGACCGGAGCCTGCCCGGTGCGGTTGGTCAAGCAACGGGCGTCCCCGGCGGGTTCGGGGGGAGCCTGAGGCGGGGCGCGCGGCCTGGTGTCGGTGAACTCGAGGAGGCCGATCACCGTGGCGGAGTCGAAGAACACGGCCACCCATGCGGCGCAGCCCACGACCAGGCAAGCCCAGCCGCTGGCGCCCCTGACCATGTTGTCCATCGCGAGTGCAGCGGCGAGGCCAGCGATGATCGTTGCTCACGAACCTCTGTTCGCTGCGCCTTGTTCCATGGTCGAGTTCTGCCGCAGCAGTCCACCTGCGAGCACAACCCACTTGCTCTTTGCGGACGTCAACCACCGATTGCCGGGGATTGCCCTCCCCGGCATCGTGACCGGTTGCCACGGCCGCGCTCTCTACCTTCCTGGAGCCCCGGTGAACTACGTCCGGGGTCCATAAGACACCGCTACGAGAGCGGCGCGGACAGAAGATGACATAGCGTCGCCAGTTGATTACAAAGAGAGACCATCCGGTCAAGTGGCCAGGGGGTCGCGCAGTTCGGGGCGGCTCAGCGGAGGCTGTCCTCAACCGCCTCGAAGATGTCGCTGTCCGTCTCCTTCTGCCAGTCCGGCAGGTCGGGCCAGTCGGCCACGTACGCCGGCTTCGGGTCTTCGAAGTGCCTGAACATCTGCGCCGTCCAGCACGTCGCAACGAACCGGCCCTTCTGCTCGCGCGACAGGCGAGAGGCGTGGCCGTCGCTCAGTTCGAGGAACTGGCGCACCTGCTCGTACACGGCGCCGGCCGCCCCACGCTCCCACTCGGGCGTGTCCTCCCACGGGGTCACGTAGCTCAGCTTCGGCTCGCCAGGGAAGTGCTTGCGCACTCCAGCGATCCACGCCTCGCGGAAGACCCGCGCGCCCTCAATCGTCATGCCATCCCCTTGTCGTCATGCCGTCAGGGTGCCGATCTCGGCCTTCAACTCGGCGATGTGCCGGTCGCGCCCGAAGTTGCCCAGCTCGGCAGTCAGGGTTTGGAGTCTACGGGCGACGTATCCGGACCCGGAGGCTCGTGCCAGCCGCAGGGCTTCGAGTCCGTACTGCATGACCTGCTCCGAGTCTTTGCGCTTGGCGCCGATGGTGGCCAGGTCGACGAGCACCGCGCCCCGGCGTCGAAAGGAGTGGCCGGCGGCCAGGGGAGCGAGCGTCAGCGCATCTTTCAACGCGGTCTCGGCCAGGCCGAGCCGGTTGAGTTGCAAGTACCGGGCGCCTCGCTCCTCCGCCAGGCGCGAGCCATCGAAGCGCAGCCACCCGCCGTTCGACACCTGACCGCCCAGGCTGGCTACCTTCTCGGCCTCGTCCAGGGCCTCCTCGCAGGCGTCGAAGTCGCCGAGCCAGGCAAACGCCTCTGCCTGCACGGCGGCGGCCCAGTGCTTGGTCGCAAGGCTGCTG
This sequence comes from Streptomyces sp. NPDC001450, assembly GCF_053597295.1. Classification (NCBI taxonomy): domain Bacteria; kingdom Bacillati; phylum Actinomycetota; class Actinomycetes; order Kitasatosporales; family Streptomycetaceae; genus Streptomyces; species Streptomyces sp. NPDC001450. The sequence goes on along the minus strand of NZ_JBSFHY010000022.1, from coordinate 3,669 downwards.
TCCCCGCGCAGAGCGACGCGGCGCGCGGCTCCCAGGATGTCCGCAGCCTGCCGGTAACGACGCTCGGAGAGGTCTACGCAGGCGCTGCGGATCAGGGCGCACGCCCACAGGTCGTAGGCGCCGGCCTCCTTGCTCGCGCTGGCCGCAAGCGAGTACGAGGCGGCGGCATCGTGGTACCGGTTGACGTCGAAGGCCAGCTCGCCCGCCAACTGGAACAAGTCGCCGACCGCGATGCAGAGCGGTCCCGTCTGGGCACGCCCGTCCCGCAGCGCATCGTTCAAGGCAGTGAGCTGAGACTGCACAACCGGGTACACCGAGTGCTTGGCACGGGCGAGTTGGTAGACCTGCCAGAGGTGGCCGTTCATGCGCCCGAAGTCGTCGGCGCTGTCGTCCAGGGCCTCCGCCTCGCCCACAGGTATGGCGGCGACCGCACCGGACACCGCCATGAGGCGCAGAAACTCGCGTCGGATCATCTCGTCTGGGTCCCCTGGGCCGTCGTGGGCACTCGACGCTGACCGTACGGGCTTCGACTGCACCTCGGCTGAAGTAAGCAACGCATCGAGTTCGTCGAGGTCCATGTGTAACACCTCGGCAACCTTGGGCCGCTGGGGAGGCTGGGGCTTGGATCTGCCTGTCTCCCATCGACCTACGGTGCGCCGATCGACGCCTACCGCGAAGGCGAACCCCTCCTGGGTGAAGCCCAGAGCCCTACGCCTGTCGGCGATGCTCATGCAGGCCCCCTTCCCCGGGTTGCCGTGCCCAACCATGCCGCCTGTCCCATGTCCCAGAGATGTCCCAACACTGACCCATGAACGCCGTGGTCCGCACACCTTTCGCGCGGAACGCTGGTCTCCATCCGGTGCAACCGCCGTCAGCCAGCGAGGGATACGCCGTGAAGACCGAGACGAGCAGATTCGAAGTGACAGAGTCGGCCGAGGACGGCGTACCGATCGACGTCGAGCTGATCCAAGACAGCACCGACGCCGCCCTCTCGGCGAGGCTCGGCACCTCGACCCGCGCCGAGATCGACGCCAAGACGCCGGCCTTGACCGGGCACCTGCAACTGCTCCTCGGCGAGGAGCTGGGCGCCGATGAGGACGAGCTGGTCATGCAGCAGTTCCGCAAGGCGTACTCGCTGCTCGACCTGAAGAACCGCCCCACCGCGGAGGCCCCGACCTTCACGGCCTACTTCTTCATGCGCGAGGTCGCCGACCTGACCCGCCGCCTCCTGTGGATCTACACCCAGAGGAGCGGGACGGGTCCAGCGTGAGCCCCAAGACGCAACAGGTCGTTTATGTGATCGCACTGCTCGGACTCATGGCCGCTGTCGCGATCGGAATCCTCGCCGGTCCGGAAGGAAGCACAGACGCCCGCTCGGCCGGCGCCAGTGGCTTCTCCGGGGGCTCCTGATCGCGGCGTCCGTGTTGCTCGTGGCGGCCTACTGGCAACTGACCACCTGAACTTCCGTCCCCGAGGTGACTCCCCGGTCGCTCTCCCACGGCCAACACCCCTCGGAGGCGGAGCCAAGCGCCCACCCCGGCCAGGAACAGGAAGGCCGGGCCGGGGTGGGTCGGCAAGTGCACCACGGCGCGGAGAGCGCATCTCCGCAACGTTGCACCAGGAAGGACTACCCGATGGACGGCAACCTCTACACCCTGCCGGCGGACGGCGTCGAGACGACGAACTTCTGCGGCGGCCCCTGCACCGAGGGCTGCGTCGACTTCGCCGCGATCCCCGGCGCCGCCGACTCGTACGTGGTCCGCGACTCCAAGCCCGAGGGTGCCGGCAAGGAGCTGCGGTTCACCGCGGCCGAGCTCGACGACTTCGCCCTCGGCTGGGTGAAGGACCGCGGCCTCACCGCCTGACCCTGCTACACCTCTCATCCCTGGCGGGTCGTCCTACGCGCATGAGGGCGGCCCGCCCTCCCCTCTCGGAAGGCGCGCATGAGCTGGACAGGACACTTCCACGGCTACGGTCCGTGGATCGGATCGCCCGACAGCTACCACCGGGAAGGCGACCGGCGGCCTGCGCATCCTGACCCCCCTGCGCCTCCCGCCTCCGACGACGACAAGGTGGCCATCCGCATCCTTCAGCGGTATCGCGAAGTGATGGCCGAGTTCCCGACCTCGAACCTGCCGCCCATGATGTCCGGGCACTGGCTGATGAAGCGGAACCAGGCGGCCCATGAGCGCACCTGGACGGACGCCACAGCCGCTCTCGACTGGATGGTCAAGCACTTCCTCGACATCCCGCCGATGGAGCGCGAGGACGGGGGTCAGGCTTACGCGAGCCTGGACACGAGAGGGGGGTACGCTCTGGATGTCCTGCCGGTCGGCGTGGACGTGAGCTGGGTGTCCTACAACCGGCCGGGCAACATCGTCTCGCTCAACCTGGTGTGCTGCCCGAACCGACACCACCCCGATCTCGCCTGCCCGCTTGCCTGACGTCGCGACCTCGCACCCGACGCAGGCCCCCGCCTTACGGCAGGGTCCATCGTCTGCCCAGGTCAAGGCGCCTTGGTGCTGGCGATCTCGAAGGTGAAACCCGAAGCGTCCGAGCGAATCCCCTTGGTGTAGGCAGTATGGGTACGTGACCTCCTCCGACCTCTCCGCCCAGCCGGCCGACCTGATCGGTGAACTCACCGCCGAACGGGACGCCGTACTCGGTGAGTTGGCACAGTTGTCCGCCGGTGACCCGGAGGCCGTCGCGCTGTGCGGGTACGCCGGTGAGCTGAGCCACCGGCTGTACCTGCTACGGGACGACGACGGCCGGGACGAGGAAATCGTCCTGGCCGCCGAGGCGTTCGAGCATGCCTTCCGCGCTCCGGGGGACGATCCGCTGTGGTCGTCCTGGCGGGTCCGGTTCGGGCATCTGCGGGGGGTGCAGTACGAGGACGGCGGCGACCGACAACTGCTTGAGCACTCCTGGGAGTTGCTGGTCAAGGGCGTCGAGGGGCTGCCCGCCGACGACCCCGACTTCGCCTGGGAGCGGGAGTGGGGCCGGCATGTGCTCGCCCTCTGCGCCAAGCTGCGCTCCCTCGCCGCACCGGACTCCGCCGAGCTGTCGCAGGAGGCCCTGCGCCGGCACACGGACGCGCTGGAGCACGCCGAGCCGGGCAGCGAGGAGGAGGCCGGTCTGCGGGCCGGGGCCGGGTACCTGTACATGCAGCGGGCCCTGCGGTACGGCGACCTCGACGCCGCCGACGAGTCGGCCCGCCACTACCGCGCCCTCCTGGAGAACGCCGAGCCCGCCGACGTCCCGCACCTGCGCTACAGCCTGGGCCTCGCCGGCCTGGTGCAGGGCCGCGCCCGGGGCGACCGCGAGCGGCTGGAGTCCGCCCTGGACGCCTTCGACACCGCCCTCACCGAGGCCCGCCGGGCGGGCGGCCCCGAACCCGAGTGGGCGTTCGAGGCCGAGGCCAACGCCCTCTTCGTCCGCGCCATGATCTGGTCCACCTGGAAGGACCTCGGCCACAGCCTCGCCGCCGAGGTCGAGCTGCGCCGCCTGCTGGAGCGGCCCGGCGCCGAGGAGCAACTGCTGCCGCAGTACCTGGACGTGTTCGGCCGGCTGCTGTACGAGCGGGCCGAGCGTCTTCGCCGCCAGCTCCCGGTTCTCCCGCACCGCCGCCGGGTCGTCCCCGACCGCGCCGCCGAGGTTGAGCTCCTCATA
>NZ_JBSFHY010000021.1:152297-164645 GCF_053597295.1 Streptomyces sp. NPDC001450 | reverse complement strand
CGTGCCCCGTCCCGACGGATCTGCGCGGCGCGCTCGGCGGCCAGCTCGGCGAGGTCGCGATATCGCAGGTCACGGGCCTCTTGTTCCCGTGTGGCGGCGCCAGGATTCGAACCTGGGAAGGCTGAGCCGGCAGATTTACAGTCTGCTCCCTTTGGCCGCTCGGGCACACCGCCGGGGTTGCTGCCGTTCGAACCGCTTTTCGGCGGTGCTCCCTGGCAACGACGTAAACAATACCCGATGCCGAGGGGTGCTTCGCCACCCGATTGATCTGCGCCCCTCAGGTCGCGGGGTGGCTAGGCTGGTGCGGATGCGGCCCGGCGCCACGCCGGGCTCGGCGGCCGCCGCCACGCACCCGATACGCACCCCGATACAAGGAGCCACAGGACATGGCCGACTCCAGTTTCGACATCGTCTCGAAGGTCGAGCGGCAGGAGGTCGACAACGCCCTCAACCAGGCCGCCAAGGAGATCTCGCAGCGCTACGACTTCAAGGGCGTGGGTGCCTCGATCTCGTGGTCCGGTGACAAGATCCTCATGGAGGCGAACTCCGAGGACCGGGTCAACGCTGTGCTCGACGTCTTCCAGTCCAAGCTGATCAAGCGCGGCATCTCGCTCAAGGCGCTGGACGCGGGCGAGCCCCAGCTGTCCGGCAAGGAGTACAAGATCTTCGCGTCCATCCAGGAGGGCATCTCCCAGGAGAACGCGAAGAAGGTGGCGAAGATCATCCGCGACGAGGGTCCGAAGGGCGTGAAGGCCCAGGTCCAGGGCGACGAGCTGCGGGTCACCTCCAAGAGCCGCGACGACCTGCAGGCCGTGATCGCGCTGCTGAAGGGCAAGGACTTCGACTTCGCGCTGCAGTTCGTGAACTACCGCTAGGACACCGGCGGGAGACATGCAGGAAGGGTGGGCACCCGGTGGTGCCCACCCTTCCTGCGCGCGTGGTGTGCGTCCGTCAGTCGCGCGAGTTGCCGAACAGGATGCGGTAGAGGATCAGCAGCACGAGCGAGCCGCCGATCGCGGCGGCCCAGGTCGCTCCGTCGTAGAAGTGCTTGCTCACCGGGTGGTCCAGCCAGCGGGCCGAGATCCAGCCGCCGATGAAGGCGCCCGCGATGCCGATGAGGGTCGTGCCGATGAAGCCGCCCGGGTCCCGGCCCGGCAGCAGGAACTTGGCGATGGCTCCGGCCAGAAGCCCCAGGATGATCCAACCGATGATGCTCATGCCGTGAACCTGCCCTCCCGCGCTGTGTCCGCACTGTCCGGCCCTTGAGAATCCGGTGAGATCGGCTGTCCGTCGCGCGCGTGTTCGTGCCGTGTCGATGAAGAGGACGCCACCGGTCCATCACGCGGTTGCGGCGATCAGTAGGGTGCTGCGCATGACACCTCCGGGCACCGGCCTGCGGCGCACCCTGGGCGTGCGGGACGCCGTGGTCGTCGGTCTCGGCTCGATGGTCGGGGCCGGCGTCTTCTCGGCCCTGGGCCCGGCCGCACGCGCCGCCGGGCCGGGGCTGCTGATCGGGCTGGCCGTCGCGGCCGTGGTGGCCTACTGCAACGCCACGTCCTCAGCTCGCCTGGCCGCCCTCTATCCGGCGTCCGGCGGCACATACGTGTACGGCAGGGAGCGGCTGGGCGCGTTCTGGGGCTATCTCGCCGGCTGGGCGTTCGTGGTCGGCAAGACGGCCTCCTGCGCGGCCATGGCGCTCACCGTGGGGGCGTACGTGTGGCCGGGGCAGGCGCACGCGGTGGCGGTGGCCGCCGTGGTGGCCCTGACCGCGGTGAACTACGGGGGCATCCAGAAGTCGGCGTGGCTGACGCGGGTGATCGTGGCCGTGGTGCTGGCCGTCCTCGCGTGTGTGGTGGTCGTGTGCCTGACCTCCGCAGAGGCCGACGCCGGGCGCCTCGGCATCGGAGTGTCGTCGGGTGTGGCCGGGGTGCTGCAGGCGGCCGGTCTGCTGTTCTTCGCGTTCGCCGGGTACGCGCGCATCGCGACCCTGGGCGAGGAGGTGCGGGATCCCACGCGCACCATTCCGCGCGCCATCCCGCTGGCGCTCGGGATCGCGCTGGTCGTGTACGTGGCCGTGGCGGTGGCCGTACTCGCCGTCCTCGGCGCGGACCGGCTGGGGCACGCGGCGGCGCCGCTCGCCGACGCGGTGCGGGCGGCCGGGGCACCGGGGCTCGCGCCCGTGGTGCGGGTGGGGGCCGCGGTCGCCGCGCTGGGGTCGCTGCTCGCGCTGATCCTCGGGGTGTCCCGGACGACGCTCGCCATGGCACGCGACCGCCATCTGCCCCGGGCGCTGGCCGCCGTGCATCCGCGCTTCCAGGTCCCGCACCGGGCGGAACTGGCCGTCGGCGCGGTGGTCGCCGTGCTGGCCGCGACCGTGGACGTGCGCGGTGCGATCGGCTTCTCCTCGTTCGGCGTGCTGGCCTACTACGCCGTGGCCAACGCCTCCGCCTGGACGCTCAGCGCGGCCCTGTCGGCACGCCTCGTACCGGCCGTGGGGCTGCTGGGCTGCGCGACGCTGGCGTTCGCCCTCCCGGCGGCCTCGGTCGCCGTCGGAGCGGGCGTGCTGGCCGTGGGCGTGGTGGCCTACGGCGTACGGCGGTGGTGGGCCGGTCGCGGCTCCGACACGGCCGGCAAGGCTTCCGGGCGGTAGGTCAGCGACTCGCGAACGGCTGGTCCGTGCGGACGATCTCGCGGCCCAGCGGCAGCAGGGAGACCGGGATCATCTTGAAGTTGGCGATGCCGAACGGGATGCCGATGATCGTCAGGCACAGGGCGATGCCGGTGGTGATGTGGGCGAGGGCCAGCCACCAGCCGGCCAGGATCAGCCACAGCACGTTGCCGACGCACGAGGGCGCGCCCGCGTCCCGGCGCTCGACCGTGGTGTACCCGAAGGGCCACAGGGCGTAGACGCCGATGCGGAACGCGGCGACGCCGAACGGGATGCCGATGATCGTGATGCACAGCAGCACGCCGGCGAGCAGGTAGGCGAGGAACAGCCAGAAGCCGCTCAGGACGAGCCAAATGACGTTCAGGATGGTCTTCACCGGTAGCGACCTGCCATCTTCTCGAGCCGGGAGATGCGTTCCGCCATCGGCGGGTGCGTGGAGAACATCTTGGACAGCCCCTGGCCCGCGCGGAAGGGGTTCGCGATCATCATGTGGCTCGCGGTCTCGATGCGGGGCTCAGGGGGCAGCGGGAGCTGCTGGGTGCCGACCTCCAGCTTGCGCAGGGCGCTTGCGAGGGCCAGCGGGTCGCCGGTGAGCTGGGCGCCCGAGGCGTCCGCCTCGTACTCCCTGGAGCGGCTGATGGCCAGCTGGATGAGGGAGGCGGCGATGGGACCCAGGATCATGATCAGCAGCAGGCCGAGCAGGCCCGGGCCGTCGTCGTCGTCCGAGCGGCCGACCGGGATCAGCCAGGCGAAGTTGACCAGGAACATGATCACCGAGGCGAGGGCGCCGGCCACGGAGGAGATCAGGATGTCGCGGTTGTAGACGTGGCTCAGCTCGTGGCCGATGACGCCGCGCAGCTCGCGCTCGTCGAGCAGACGCAGGATGCCCTCCGTGCAGCACACGGCCGCGTTGCGCGGGTTGCGGCCCGTCGCGAAGGCGTTGGGTGCCTCTGTCGGGGAGATGTAGAGGCGGGGCATGGGCTGGCGGGCCTGCGTGGACAGCTCGCGGACCATCCGGTACAGCGCGGGGGCCTCGAACTCGCTCACCGGGCGGGCGCGCATCGCGCGCAGTGCCAGCTTGTCGCTGTTCCAGTACGCGTAGGCGTTCGTGCCCAGGGCGACCAGAACCGCCACGATCAGTCCCGTACGGCCGAAGAAGCTGCCGATGACGATGATGAGTGCGGACAGTCCCCCGAGGAGTACGGCGGTCCTGAGCCCGTTGTGCCGGCGGTGCACGGTACGCCCTCCAAGTCGTGCAGCAGGGGAACCCTTTGGTCCAGTGGACCCTCCCGCTCTGGTCAACGCCAGGCGGCGGCCGCAAGTTCCCTTGAGTGGGCGTCAGCGCGCGTCGGCCGTACGGGTGACGTGCTCTTACGTCCTTCCGCGCGCCTCTCGCGCCTCGCCGCGCGCGTGGGAGTACGGGGTGCCCCACGCGCGCGTGGGGCCCTCAGAACAGGCTGGTGGCCGCGAAGCGGAGGACGAGCTGGGGCGCGCCGGAGAGGACCACGCCGAGGACTCCGGTGAGGGCGAGTGCGGCGGTGAGGGGTGCCGGGACCCGGTGCCGGGCGGGGGCGCCCTCGGGGGCGCGGAACAGCAGGGCCGTCCACTGCAGGTAGTAGAAGAGGGCGATCACCACGTTGACGGCCATGACCACGGCCAGCCAGCCCAGGCCCGCGTCGACGGCCGCCGCGAACACGGTGACCTTGGCGAACAGGCCGATGACGCCCGGCGGCAGTCCGGCGAGGCAGAGCAGGAAGAACGCCAGGAGGAGGGCGGCGGCCGGGTTGGACGCGTACAGGCCCCGGTAGTCGCTGATCCGGTTCAGGGACTTCGTACGGCCCACCAGGGCGGCCACCGCGAAGGCGCCGAGGTTCACGGCGCCGTACATGAGGGCGTACGCGACCGTGGAGCCGATCGCCTTCTGGCCGTCCTTGACGTACGCGGCGGCGGCGATCGGCACCAGGAGGTAGCCGGCCTGGCCGACCGAGGACCAGGCGAGCAGTCGTACGGCGCTGTACGCGCGCGTGGCCTGCTGGCGCAGGGCGCCGACGTTGCCGACGGTCATGGTGAGGGCGGCCAGCGCGGCGAGCGCGGGCCCCCAGACGTCGGCGTAGGACGGGAGGGCGACGACGGTGACGAGGATCAGGCCGGAGAAGCCGACCGCCTTGCCGACGACCGACAGATAGGCGGCGACGGGCAGCGGTGCGCCCACGTACGTGTCGGGCACCCAGAAGTGGAACGGTACGGCGGCCGTCTTGAAGGCGAAGCCGACGAGGGTGAGGACGACGCCGGTCTGGGCGAGGGTGTCGAGCCGGCCGTCGACGTGCTGGATCCGCTGGGCGATCTGGGTGAGGTAGAGCGTGCCGGTGGAGGCGTAGACGAAGCTGATGCCCATCAGGCTGACCGCGGTGGCGGTGACCGACGACAGGAAGAACTTCAGGGCCGCCTCGGAGGACCGCCTGTCGCCGTGCCGGATGCCGACGAGGGCGAAGGCGGGCAGGGAGGCGACCTCCAGGGCGACGATCAGCGTGGCCAGGTCGCGGGAGGCGGGCAGCAGGGCGGCGCCGGCCGCGGAGGACAGCAGCAGGAACCAGAACTCCCCTGCCGGGACACGCTGGTGCTCGTCCCTGAGGTTCGTCGCCGACATCAGGGCGGCCAGCAGGGCGCCGCCGAGGGCGAGGAACTGGATGACGAGGGTGAAGTGGTCGGCGGTGTAGCTGCACACGCTCGCGTCGCCGGTCAGGCAGAAGGTGCTGCGGTCGCCGTCCAGCAGCGGCAGCAGCATCAGCGTGGCGGCGGCGAGGCCCGCGACGGAGATCCAGCCGAGGAGGGGCTTGCGCGCCTCGGGGACGAACAGGTCGGCGACGAGGACGGCGAGCGCGACCACCGCGGCGATGGTGGGCGGTGCGATCGCGAGCCAGTCGACGGACTGGACCGCGGACTGGGCCAGCGGCTGGGCCAGGGCGCTCATCGGGTGCCTCCTGCCAGGAGCTGCTGCACGGCCGGGTCGGTCAGGCCGAGCAGAACCCTCGGCCACAGTCCGGCGACGACGGTGAGGACGACGAGCGGGGTCCAGGCCGCGAACTCGTAGCCGTGGACGTCCGCGAGCTTCGGCATGCCCTGCGGTACGGCGCCCATGCAGACCCGGCGGACCACGATCAGCATGTACGCGGCCGTCAGCAAGGTGCCGAACGCGCCGATCGCCATGAAGGTGAGGAACGCGGGCCGGCTGAGGTCGGCGGCCGGGTCGAACGCGCCGAACAGGGCCAGCATCTCGCCCCAGAACCCGGCGAGTCCGGGCAGGCCGAGCGAGGCCACGGCGCCGAAGGCTAGCAGCCCGCCGAGGCGTGGGGCCTTGCCGTAGAGGGCGGCTCCCGTCTCCTCGGCAAGGGTGTCGAGGTCGGTGCTGCCGGTGCGGTCCTTCAAAGCGCCGACCAGGAAGAACAGCAGGCCGGTGATGAGGCCGTGGGCGATGTTGGCGAAGAGGGCGCCGTTCACGCCGGTCGGGGTCATGGTGGCGATGCCCAGCAGGACGAAGCCCATGTGGCCGACGGAGGAGTAGGCGATCAGCCGCTTCAGGTCGCCCTTCGCGCCCTGCTTGGCGAGGGCGAGGCAGGCCAGGGACCCGTAGATGATGCCGACCACCGCGAAGGCGGCGAGGTAGGGCGCGAAGGTGCGGAAGCCGTCCGGCGCGACCGGCAGCAGGATCCGGACGAAACCGTACGTACCCATCTTCAGCAGGACGCCGGCCAGCAGGACCGAGCCGACGGTCGGGGCGGCGGTGTGGGCCTCGGGCAGCCAGCTGTGCAGCGGCCACATCGGCGTCTTGACCGCGAGTCCGATCCCGATCGCCAGAACCGCGATGACCTGCACGGATGTGGTGAGCGACCGGCCGTTGTCAGTGGCGAGTGCCACCATGTCGAACGTGCCCGCCTTGATTCCGATCAGGAGCAGGCCGAGCAGCATGACGACGGAGCCGAGCAGCGTGAACAGGATGAACTTCCACGCGGCCCGGGTCCGGCCCTCGCCGCCCCAGCGGGCGATGAGGAAGTACATCGGGATGAGCACCATCTCGAACGCGAGGAAGAACAGCAGCAGGTCGAGGACGGCGAAGGTCGCGAGGGTGCCGGACTCGAGGAGGAGCAGCAGTGCGACGAACGCCTTCGGGGACGGGCCCGAGGGCAGCTTGAAGTACGAGTAGAGCGCGCAGAGGAAGGTCAGCAGCGCGGTCAGGACCAGAAGGGGGAGTGAGATGCCGTCGATGCCGAGGTGGATCCGCACGTCGAGTGCGGGGATCCAGCTGATGTCGGTCGTGGCCTGCATCTTCGACGGTTGGTCGTGGTCGAAGCCGAGCGCGAGGACGATCGCGGCGATGAGGATCGCGCCGGTCACGGTCACGCCGTGGCGCAGCACGGCCTGCTCGGGCGACTTCCCCTTCAGCCCGGGCGGGGCCGGCAGGAGAGCGGCGACGGCGCCGAGGAGCGGGCCGACGACGACGAATGCCAGAAGGAACTGCATCACGGACTTGTTGATATCGATCACGCCTGCTCACGCTCCCGTGGCGACGAGGAGGACGGTCACCGTCAGGACGACGGCACCGGCGAGCAGTGCGCTCAAATAGGTCTGCACATTGCCGGTCTGCGTGCGCCGGACGGCGGCCCCGAGCAGCCGGGGAAGGGCGGCCGCGCCGCGTACGTAGGTGTCGACGACCGCGCTGTCGAGGAACCGTACGAGGCTGGCTCCCGCCTGCACCGGGCGGACGAACAGCGCCGAGTAGACGGCGTCCAGGTGGAAGCCGACGGCCGCGTGCCGGTACAGCGGGCCGAGCAGCGGCCGGCCGGGGTCGGGTGCGTGGGCGAGGTCGCCGTAGGCCGGCCCGTGGTCGGCGAGGGCGTGGGCCTCGACCAGGCTCGCGTCGCCCTCCGGGTGGGCGGCGGCCTCGCCCTGGAGGCTCTCCCACTCGAAGGAGGGCGCGGGTGCTGCCGGGACGCGGGCGGCGAGCGCGCGGGTGCGCTGCCAGGTGCCGTAGGTGAGGAGCCCGCCGACCAGGGCGAGGCCGGTGCCGAGGACGGAGGTGAGGAGTGTCGGGGTCAGGTCGCGGCCGTCGAACCAGCCGGGCAGCGAGCGGTAGGAGAGGCCGCCGAAGGCCAGGGACGGCACGGCGAGGACCCACAGCACGACGGTCATCGTGAGCGGCTGGCGGCCGTGGTCGGGGGCTTCGGCGCCCTTGCCGCGGAAGGCCAGCAGCCACAGGCGGGTGGCGTAGGCGGCGGTGAGCAGGGCCGTGAGCAGGCCGGCGACGAGGACGGTCCAGCCGGCCGCACCGGGGGCGTGGTCGGTGTGGCCGGTGGCCACGTGCTCGGCGGCGCCCAGGACGGACTCCTTGGAGAAGAAGCCGCTGAAGGGAGGGATCGCGGCGAGGGCGAGGAGCGCCACGGTCATCGTCCAGTAGGCGTCCGGAACGCGGTCGCGCAGGTGGCTCATGCGGGACATGGCGGCCAGCGAGTTGGTGCCGGCGGCGTGGATGATCACACCGGCCGCGAGGAACAGCAGCGCCTTGAAGGCGCCGTGCGACAGGAGGTGGAAGACGGCGGCACCGCGGTCGCCGACGGCGAGGGCGCCGGTCATATAGCCGAGCTGGCCGATCGTCGAGTAGGCGAGGACGCGCTTGATGTCGTCCTGGGCGAGCGCGGCGAGGCCGGAGCCGGTCATCGTGACTGCGGCCATGACGGCGAGGACCACCATCGCGGCCTGGGAGGCCTCGAACACCGGAAGGAGACGGGCGACGAAGTAGACACCGGCGGCGACCATCGTCGCGGCGTGGATCAGCGCCGAGACGGGCGTCGGGCCCGCCATCGCGTCGGGGAGCCAGGTGTGCAGCGGGAACTGGGCCGACTTGCCGGCCACGCCCGCGAGCAGCAGCAGGGCGATCAGGGTCGGGTGGCCGATGCCACCGCTCGCCGCGGCACCCAGGACGCGGGTGATCTGGAACGAGCCGGCGTCCGTGCCCAGGGCGAACAGGCCGATGAGGAACGGCACGTCACCGAGCTTGGTGACCAGGAAGGCCTTCAGGGAGGCGGCGCGGGCCTCGGGGGTCTCCCAGTAGTGGCCGACCAGGAAGTAGGAGCAGATGCCCATGACTTCCCAGCCGACCAGCAGCACGATCAGATCGCCGGAGTAGACGACCAGGAGCATCGCGGAGGTGAACAGGGAGACGAGGGCCGCGTACGAGGGGTAGCGCGGGTCGTCGCGCAGGTAGCCCGTCGAGTAGATCTGCACGCAGGTCGCGACGAAGGCGACCAGGACGGCGACGAGCGCGGCGAAGCCGTCGATGTCCAGGGCCAGCTCGATCGGCACCGAACCGGTCGGGGTCAGCTCGGTGTGGGCCACGATGGGCTGGCCGCCGCCCTGGCGTACGGCCACCAGCGCGGCCAGCACCAGCGCCGCCAGGGCCGGCAGCACGGCGAGCGGGCGGACGAAACCGGGGGCGGTGCGGCCCAGCAGCAGGCCGGCCGCGGCGCCCAGGAACGGCAGGAGGGGGACGAGGACGGCGAGGGTGGTCGTGGTCACGCGGTGGCCTCAGCCTTCTCGGCCGCGGGGGTGTCGGTGCCGGGGCCGTCGGTGTCGTCGCCGTGGCCCTCGGCGGTGTCGCGGAGCTTGTCGATGTCGGAGGTGCCGCGGTTGCGGTACACGGCGAGCACGATCGCCAGGCCGATACCGATCTCGGCGGCGGCGATGGCGATGACGAACAGGGTCAGCGCCTGACCGGAGTGCAGGGTCTCCTCGGCGGCCCGGCTGAGCCAGACGTCGAAGGCGACCAGGTTGAGGTTGACGGCGTTGAGCATCAGCTCGACCGACATCAGGACCAGGATCGCGTTGCGGCGGGCGAGGACGCCGTACAGGCCGGTGCAGAAGAGGAGGGCGGAGAGGACGGCGGGGTAGGCGAGGTGCATCAGCGGGCGCCTTCCTTCTCGCCGGGGACGGTCACGGGGGTGGCCGGAGTGCCGGAGGCCGTGTCCGGGGTGGTGCCGGAAGCCTTGTCAGTCGTGCCGGAGGCCGTGTCCGCCTTCGCCTTGCGGGACAGGACGATCGCGCCGACCAGGGCCGCGAGGAGCAGGACGGAGAGGGCCTCGAAGGGCAGGACCCAGTTCTGGAAGAGGCTCTCGCCGGTGACGCGGGTGGTACCGGCGGCCGGACCGCTCAGGTCGATCCAGGTGGTGCGGAACGCGTCGACGACCACCCACACCAGGGCGCCGGCGGCGGCCACCGCGACGGCGAGGGCGACCCAGCGGTTGCCGGAGTCGGCGTCCGGGGAGCGGCCGATGGGGGCCTTGGTGAGCATCAGACCGAACAGCAGGAGGACGACGACGGAACCGACGTAGATGAGGACCTGCACCCAGGCGATGAACTCGGCGGTGAGCAGGAGGTACTCGACGGCGAGGCCGCCGAGCGCGACCACCAGCCACAGGGCGGCGTGCACCAGTTGCCGGGTGGTGACGGTGACGAGGGCGGCGCCGAAGGTGACCAGGCCGACGAGCAGGAAGGCGATCTCGACGCCGGTCGGGGACAGGAAGCCGTGCTGGGCTGCGGCGAGGCTCACGACTCCCCCTCCTGTGGTTCGGCCTGTGGTTCGGCCTGTGCGGCGGCCAGTTTCTCGGCGGTCTTGCGGGCGGCGGCGATCTCCTTCGGCTCCTCCGCGCCGGCGTCCAGGGCGGGCGGGGCCGGGACGGTCCACATCCACTCGCGGAGCTTGTCGCGCTCGTGGGTGAGTTCGTGGATGTCGGTCTCGGCGTACTCGAACTCCGGGGACCAGAACAACGCGTCGAAAGGACATACCTCGATGCAGATACCGCAGTACATGCACAGGGAGAAGTCGATGGCGAACCGGTCGAGGACGTTGCGGCTGCGCTCGCGGCCGCCGGGGGCGGCCGGCGGGACCGTCTCCTTGTGGGAGTCGATGTAGATGCACCAGTCCGGGCACTCGCGGGCGCAGAGCATGCAGACCGTGCAGTTCTCCTCGAACAGGCCGATCACCCCGCGGGTGCGGGGCGGCAGCTCGGGCTGGACGTCCGGGTACTGCTCGGTGACCGACTTCCTGGTCATCGTGCGGAGGGTGACGGCCAGGCCCTTGGCGAGGCCGGAGCCAGGGATGCGGGGCCGGGCGGGCGGGAGCGACTCAGCCACTACGAGATCACCACCTTGACGATGCCGGTGAGGGCGATCTGGGCGAGGGAGAGGGGGACGAGGAGGGTCCAGGAGAGTTTCTGGAGCTGGTCCTCGCGCAGGCGGGGGTAGGTCACGCGGAGCCAGATGACGACGAAGGCGAGGATCGCCGTCTTCAGCAGGGTCCACAGCCAGCCCAGGCCGTCGGCGCCCCAGGGGCCGTGCCAGCCGCCCAGGAAGAGGACGGTGGTCAGACCGCACAGGACGATGATTCCGGCGTACTCGGCGAGCAGGAACAGGGCGAAGCGCAGGCCGGTGTACTCGGTGTACGCGCCGAAGATGATCTCCGAGTCGGCGACGGGCATGTCGAAGGGCGGGCGCTGCAGTTCGGCGAGGCCGGCCACGAAGAACACGACGGCGCCCACGATCTGCCAGGGCAGCCACCACCAGTGGAAGGCGTGCAGGATGCCCGGCAGGGAGACGGTTCCGGCCGCCATGGCCACGGAGGCCGCGGCGAGCAGCATCGGGAGTTCGTAGGCGAGCAGCTGGGCGGCCGTGCGCAGACCGCCGAGCAGGGAGAACTTGTTCGCGCTGGCCCAGCCGGCCATGAGCGAGCCGAGGACCCCCACGCCCATCACCGCGAGCACGAAGAACACGCCGGCGTCCAGGACCTGGCCGACCGCTCCCTCGCCCGGCCCGATCGGGATGGCGAGCAGCACGAGCAGGTACGGCAGCAGGGCGACGGCGGGGGCCAGCTGGAAGACGCGGCGGTCGGCGCCCGCCGGGACCACGTCCTCCTTCTGCGCGAACTTCACGCCGTCGGCGATGAGCTGGGCCCAGCCGTGGAAGCCGCCCGCGTACATCGGGCCGAGGCGGCCCTGCATGTGGGCCATCACCTTGTGCTCGGTCTGGCCGACGATGAGGGGGAAGGTGAGGAAGACGACGAACACGGCCACGAGTCGCAGGGCGACGTCCAGCGCGCCGTTCACTGCGGGCCTCCTGTGGGGTCGTCGGGGGTGTCGGGGCTGTCGGAGGTGCTCTGGTCCTCGGGGGCTTCGGGGGCCTGGGGTGCTTCGGGGGCCGCGGATGCTTCGGGTTGCGGCTCGGGCGCCCGGTTCTCCTCGGGTGCCTGCTCACGCTCCGGCGCCTGCTGCGGCTCCGATGCCTGCTCCGGCTCCGACACTTGCTCTCGCGCCGGTGCCTGCTCCGGCGTCTGCTGCTCCTCGAACGCCGGGCGCGCGTGGTGCCAGGGGGCGTCCGAGCTGCGCGGGGCGCGCTGGGAGGCCGAGCCCTCCGAGGCACTGCGCGCGCGGCGCGGATCTGCCGGTGCCTCTGCCGCGGCCTCAGCCGCCGCTTGGCTCACCGAGCCCTCGCTCGCGCTCCTCGTCCGACGCGGCCGCGCGACCGCACCAGCTCCGGCGGCTCCGGCGGCTCCGGCGGCTCCGGCGGCTCCGGCGGCTCCGGCGGCTCCGGCGGCTCCGGCGGCTCCGGCGGCTCCGGCGGCTCCGGCGGCTCCG